>CAMYUO010000020.1 GCA_947302065.1 uncultured Clostridia bacterium
CAGTTCATCTTCCTGCTGGTGCTGACCATCATCTTCTCGATCATCAGCGCAGGAAACTCGATCTATTACACTAATTTCCGTTCGTTCATGTCGATCTCGATGATCTCGACAGCATCACAGCTCGGCGGTGTAATGGACGCTGTAACAAAGAACATAATGGAGTGGAAAGACCTGCTGTTTTTGTGGTCGATCCCTGCGTTCATTGTGGTCTATATAATGATCAAAAGGCGCAATAAGGACTATCCGAAACAGCTGCAGGAGAAAAAACTCAGACGCAGGATCGGATGGGGAACATTCGGCATCGGTGCGGTATTTCTCGGCATCTGCTCACTGATGCTCACGGGAACGGACTACTCAAGACTCCAGAAACAGTGGAACAGAGAATATGTTCTCGCCACTTTCGGAATGTACACATATCACATAAGCGACGCAGTTTCGTGTGCAAACGCACAGCTGAATATGATGTTCGGCTATGACGAGAGCGAGGATCTGTTCAATAAGTTCTATGACAACGAATCTGTTGAGGACGTCACCGCACAGGTCAAGAAAAACAAGTATTCAAATATGTTTGCAGGCAAGAACCTGCTGTTTATCCACGCAGAGAGCATACAGGGCTTTACGCTCGATACCTATATCAACGGTGAGGAGCTTACTCCGACGATAAACAAGCTCGCAAGAGAAGGTATCTATTTCACCAATTTCTATGCGCAGGAGAGCGTCGGAACGACATCTGATACCGAGTTTACGCTCTGTACATCGCTGATGCCTGCATCGAGCGGTACTGTTGCGATAAACTACTGGGACAGAGACTATACCACCACGCAGAAGCTGCTCAAAGGCATGGGCTACTATCCGTTCAGTATGCACGGCAACAACGGTTCCTACTGGAACAGACTCAACGTGCACAAATCCTATGGCTACGAAAAATTCTACAACTCCACAACAGATTTCAACGTCGATGAAACGATAGGTCTCGGTCTTTCGGATAAGTCTATGTTCAAGCAGGCTATCCCGAAGATAAAGGAGATAGACGAGAAGTACAGCAAGTGGATGGGCGAGATGCTTATGCTCACCAACCACACGCCGTTCACCGATATCGAGAGAGTCAGCGACTACAAGGTGGATTTCAAGTACAAGAAATACAACGAGCAGACAGGTCTTTACGATGAGGTCAGCGCCCCGTTCCTTGAAGGCAGAAAGCTCGGCTCGTATTTCAAATCCGTTCATTATGCCGACGAGGCAATAGCTCAGTTCCTTGACGATATGGACAAAGAGGGCTTGCTCGACGATACCGTTGTCGTTCTCTACGGCGACCACGATGCTAAGATCAAGGAAGAAGAGTTCGAGTATTACTACAACTACGATCCGTTCAACGACAAGGTGCTCTCATCGAGCGACCCGGGATATATCCCAGTTGATGCGTTCTATTACAACATCAACCGTAAGGTACCGCTTATCATCTGGTCAAAGAACGGCGGATATGAGCCTGAAACAGTGGACAGGGTGATGGGTATGTATGATATCCAGCCGACTATCGGCAATATGATGGGCTTTGAAAACAAGTATGCGCTCGGTCATGACGTTTTCTCGATACCTGAGGGCGAGGAAAATGTTGTTATTTTCCCGAACGGCAACTATGTCACCGATACGGTCTACTATGATGGACAGAAAGAATCCTATTTCGATCTGACAGGCTATAAGAACGTTGCAAAATACGCTTCCTGCAACCAGATCTTCAAGGATGACCCGTCACCGCTTTACAACACTAATATCCAGAACACCTATAAGGCTGTGCTAAACACCGATTTTGCCGAATCTGTCGCTGAAAAGCACAAAAACAACGGCAAGGTCGACGAGGTGTATATCAAAAAGTACTGTGATTACGCTGATGAGCGTATCAAGATATCCAATGCGATAATCTATTTCGATATGATCAAAAAGACCAACGACGGCTTCGGAGATTCCGAAGACCCGACAGGCGCACGCTCCGACGGCTCGGATCAGCTTTTCGTTCCGCCGTCAAGCCGTAAGAACAAGTATTCATATTCACTTTGATAACAAAAAAGGAGAGCTCTTCGTGAGTTCTCCTTTTTAAGTTTATAAAAATGCACAAAAAAAGATCGGCACACAGGTCAAATGACCAAGCCGATCAGTTTTTCTTTGTAAGCCTTAGGGTCAAGCTCTCTCGACCTTTCCGGAACGCAAGCATCTTGAGCAAGCGTAAACATGACAAGGAGTGCCGTTTACTATAGCCTTTACTCTCTTTACGTTTGGCTTCCATGTTCTGTTAGATCTTCTGTGAGAGTGGGAAACCTTGATACCGAATGTTACACCCTTACCGCAGATATCACACTTTGCCATCAGTTTGCACCTCCTTTTGCATAGTACTGAATTCGCAACATAAGACATTATATCATACCCGAAAGAAAAATGCAAGTGTTTTTCTGCATTTTTTTCAGAAATCATAAAAAGTTAATATGTTGGTGCTAAAACAATGCAATAATACTTGAAATCTATCATAAAATAGTGTATAATAACAAGTGTATGTGTGCAAATACAGCAAATGCAAACGGGAGGTGTCTGAAAGGTGTTCAGATTCGACGTAGAAACGATACTTAAATTCGGTGCGAGAATTATGATCATCTTTATGGTCATACCTCTGCATGAGTTCGCTCACGCATGGTCTGCCAACAAAATGGGCGACCCTACACCAAGGGCGCAGAACAGACTCAACCTTAATCCGTTCAATCATATAGACCCTATCGGTGCGCTGATGATATTCTTTTGCGGCTTCGGCTGGGGAAAACCTGTGCAGGTCAACCCGAATTACTTTAAAAAGCGCAAAAAGGGCAATGCACTTTGCTCTGCTGCAGGACCGATAGCAAACCTTATCGCCGCACTGTTCGGCGTAATGATCTACAAGGTGCTGTATTATGCCTGCGTTAAAAACTATTCCGACGGTCTGTACTGGGTAACGGTGCTGTTTTATTACTTCGTTATCATCAATATCGGACTTGCTGTGTTCAATCTGATACCTATCCCGCCGCTTGACGGATCGGGCATACTCAGCTATTTCACAAGCTACAGGGTGGACAGAAAAATACAGCAATACAGCTTTTATATCATGATAGGCTTTGTCCTGCTCGTCTTTTCGGGACTTCTCAACGGACCGCTGAACTGGATAGACGGCAAGGTGTTCTGGCTAATGGATAAGCTCACCTTCTGGTTAGACCCGATATTGAAAAGCATTTTCAAAATATGACCGCTTGAAAGGATAATACGAAATGTCTTCAGCACAGTTCAAGCTGGATATGTTCGAAGGTCCGCTCGACCTGCTTTTGCACCTCATATCCAAGCATAAACTGAATATCCACGATATACAGATATCGCTGCTGCTGGAGCAGTATCTTGAGTATATCCACCAGCTCGAGCACGAGGACCTTGAGGACGCTGCCGATTTTCTTGAAATGGCGGCAAGGCTCATCTACATCAAGACCGTTTCTCTGCTGCCTCACGACGAGGAAGCGCAGGAGCTTAAAAAAGAGCTTGAGGGAAGACTTATCGAGTATTCCCAGTGCAAGATGCTCGCAGCGATACTCGCAAAGGGTTACGTCGGCGGCGATGTGTTTGTCCGCAGACCCGAGCCTGTACCGGTCGATAAGACCTATACCCGTGAACACGACCCCGAGATACTGCTCGACGCATATCTTGGACTTTCTGAAAAAGCAAGAAGCGAAAAGCCTATCAACGCAAAGATATTCCAGCCTCTTGTTTCGCACAAGATCGTTTCGATAGGCACAAAGATAGTATATATACTTAAAAGGCTCTATACCGACGGCACCTGCGACCTTTCGCATATCTATGACGGAATGGACAGCAAGAGCGAGCGTGTCGCAACTTTCCTTGCGATACTTGAGCTTACCAAGTCGGGCAGGATAGTGCTCAATGACGATAATACGCAGATATCATTCAGTGACAAGTCCCGCAGCCGCAAAAAAGACCGCAGGGACAAGCCTGCCGAGCAGACTTTGCCCGAACAGACAGCTGAGGAAACTGCCGGACAGCAAGAGACCGAATCTGGCGAGGCTGATTTGCCGGAGCAGACGGCTGACGAGCCTGTGACAGAGCAGCAGGACAAGCCCGAGGCAGAGCCTGCCGCCGAAGAAGAGATAATAAGCGATATCCCCGAGTTTACTGCGGACGACAGCGTTCATATGCCGCCCGAAAGCAGACCCGAGGAGACCGATAAAGTGCACAGCGCACCGAAACAGGCTACCGAGCGTGTTGCTGAGGTCAAGCCGATGATGTTGCTGCTGCCGCAGATAAGACCCGAACAGGTTACGCAAATCGAACAGCCTGCGCCCGAGCAGCCTGCCGCAATAGCAGAGCAGACGGAGCAGCCCGAGCTAAGCGTTTCCGCACAGCCCGAAACGGTTGAACCTGAACAGGTTTCGGAGATTGAACAGTCCGTGCCCGAACAGTCTGCTGAAATAGCAGAGCAGACGGAGCAGTCCGAGCAAAGCGCTTCCGCACAGCCCGAAACAGCTGAGTCTGAACAAGTTTCTGAGACAGAACAGCCTGCCGCAATAGCAGAGCAGCATGCCGCAACAGCAGAGCAGACTGAACAGCCCGAGCAAAGCGCTTCCGCACAGCCCGAAACGGTTGAACCTGAACAGGTTTCGGAGATTGAACAGTCCGTGCCCGAACAGCCTGCAGAAATAATCGAGCAGACTGAACAGCCCGAGCCTAGTGTTCCCAACCAGCCTGAAACGGTTGAACCTGAACAGGTTTCGGAGATTGAACAGTCCGTGCCCGAACAGCCTGACGCAATAGCAGAGCAGACTGAACAGCCCGAGCCTAGTGTTCCCAACCAGCCTGAAACTGTCGAGTCTGAACAAGTTTCTGAGACAGAACAGCCTGTGAGCGAGCCGATACATATTGAGCCGCTGCCTGTCAGCGCTTACGAGCCGGCGTCGGAGGAAAGATCTACTGTGCCGTTCAAGCCTAACTACTGGAACTCACTGCGCTATTACTGGGGAAAAGTCGCTGTCGGCGACGATGCACAGCGCAATTACTGGCGCTGCGGACGTGCCCACTTTTGACTGAAAGGAAAAACAAATGGAATTTGAAGATAAACTGCCGATAGTTGAGGCGGTGCTTTTCGCAAGCGGAGAGCCTGTCGATACGCAAAGGCTGTGCGAGGTCACAGGGCTTGTCAAGGACGAGCTTGAACAGGTGATGAGCGCACTCGATGAGAAATATGCAAAGGCAGACAGCGGCATAGAGCTGCTGCGGCTGGAAAGCTCATATCAGCTTGCGACCAAGCAGGAGTATGCGGCAAGCGTAAAATCGGCACTCGAGATAAAGAAAAACTCACAGCTTTCACCTGCGGCGCTTGAAACGCTCACGGTCATCGCATATAACCAGCCTGTTACTAAGGGCTTTGTTGAGAACGTCAGAGGCGTCGATTCATCGGGAGTGGTAAACTCGCTCGTTGAAAAAGGCCTGCTTGTTGAGGCTGGCAGACTTGACCTGCCCGGCAGACCGATAGCATACAGAACAACAGATAATTTCCTCAGGGCATTTCGGCTATCAAGTCTCAAAGACCTGCCGCCGCTGCCCGAGGCAAGCGAACAGATAACCATTGACGAGATATTAGAGGGAACAACACAACAAAATGAGCGAACAGACGAACAATCCATGGAAAACGATAAGCCTGAGTGATTATGAAAATCATATGAGCCTTGACAGCGTCAGACAGCTGCAAACTATGGACAGCCTTATGAAACAGCAGTTTGAGGCTTATCCCGTGCAGACCGCTATGGTGCTCGGTGTCGCAGGCGGAAACGGGCTTGGGCACGTCAGCTGCGATAAGTTCGCAAAGGTCTATGGCGTGGATATCAATGCCGAATATCTTGAACAAACGCAGCGGCGTTATCCGCAGCTTTCGGGCGTGCTCGAATGTGTGCAGCTCGACCTTATCAATGAGTGCGAAAAGCTGCCGAAAGCGCAGCTGGTAATAGCAAACCTGCTGATAGAGTATATCGGCTATGAGGCGTTCGAAAAAGCCTTGCTGCAGATATCACCGAAATTTGTTTCCTGTGTGATACAGATAAATACCGATACAAAGAACTGGGTTTCCGATTCGCCTTATCTTCACGCTTTTGACAGGCTCGATGAGGTGCATCACCAGATGGAAGAAACGGCGCTTGAAAATGCACTCGGCGAGATAGGGTATCGCAGGATACTGCGCTCGTGCGAAGAGCTGCCAAACGGCAAGGCGCTTGTCAGAATTGATTTTGAAAAGAACTAACTGATATAAAACCTTTTGAAAGGAGCTGATGACTATAATAGTTTTGTATATACTGCTTGGCATTATAGCTTTTATCGTCATACTGCTCCATTTTTCTGTGCGTGCAACGATAAAGGCGAGCAAGCAGGGCGTTGATATTCAGGTCAAGTGGCTGTTTTTCACGCTTTATCCACGCAAACCGAAGAAACCTAAAAAGCCTAAGAAGAAAAAAGGCGAGCCTGAAACGCCGCCTGTTCAGCCTGACGGTCAGAGTGACCAGCCCGAGCAGCCCGACCTCTCCGAGAACGCCTTGGAGGAGTTCATCAAAGAGGCTGAAAAGGTGCAGGAGGATACCAAGGTCGAGGAAAAGACCGAGCAGACGGACAGCGGGGAAGTCAAGCAGGAGACCGTGTCCACCGAAGCTGAGACGGTAAAGACCAAAAAGAAAAAGTCAAAGAGCAAAAAGGGAAAACCCGCACAGGATACTGTGACCGAGGAAAAGACCGAGAAAAAGGGCAAGATAGCACAGCTCAAAGACAAATACAAGGCGATAAAGCCATATATCCCGACAGGCTGGAAATATTTCAAAAAGCTGCTCAAAAAGATACGCTTTACGAATATCGAAGCCGATGTCACCGTCGGCAAGGAAGATGCCTGCGAGGCAGCTATCTGGTACGGCAAGGTGCAGGGCATACTGTTCGGGTTCTTCGGATTGCTGTCGTGTATCTTCACGGTAAAGCTCAAAAAAGTAGATGTTCACTGCAAATTCAATGAAAAGATAACCGACGGCGAGATATCGCTGAAAGTCAAGGTCAGACCCAGCACGATGATACACATCGCATTCTGCCTCGGTTTCAATATGCTGCGTATCTGGCTGCGTCAGCGCAGGGAAAGAAAACGCAGGATAAAGGCTATCCGCAAAAAGCGTGAGCAGCAGCTCAAAAACAGGAAAAACAATAACAATGTAAATACACAGAAAGGTTGATAAAAATGAACGAAAGCACAAAGATCGAAGCATTGGTAAACACCGCCATGACTAAGCTGCGTGAGATCGCAGACTGCCAGACCATCGTCGGCAAGGAGGTCGTTACCGCAGACGGCACAACTATCATCCCTATATCTAAGGTATCTTTCGGTTTCGCATCGGGCGGATCCGACCTGCCTACAAAGTGCAAGGATACATTCGGCGGCGGTTCGGGCGGCGGTGTTTCGATACAGCCAATGGCTTTCATCGTTATCTCAAACGGTGAGGTAAAGCTGCTGCAGATGACAGCAAATGCTGATAAGGGCAACGCTATCGTTAATATGGTGCCTGAGGTCATCGACAAGGTAACTGCTTTCCTTAATAAGAAGAAAGAGGGAAATGATTCCGCTGAATAAGCTGAATTAAACCCTTTGCTCTGCGCACAATAATACAAGATCATGTGCAAAGGGTGAGACTGATGAGGTTTATTACAAAGGCTGCGGCAGTTCTGCTTGCAGCGGTTATAAGTACATTTTATTGTACAGTTAGTGCAAATGCGACCGAGATGCCCGAGGTGGCAGCCAAGGGCGCAGTGGTGATAAACGCAGATACGGGTGAGGTGCTTTTCCGCAAGTGCGCAGATAAGCGTCTGCCTATGGCGAGCACGACCAAGATAATGACCACTATCCTTGCAATTGAGCACGGACGGCTTGATGAGCAGTTCACGGTCGATGCGCAGGCGGTCAGGACAGAAGGCTCGTCTATGGGACTTCTTGAGAACGACAAGGTCACTCTGCGTGCGCTTTGCTATGGCATGATGCTGCCAAGCGGCAACGATGCGGCAAACTGTACAGCGGTAAGAGTGTCGGGAAGTATCGGAAGCTTTGTCGGGCTTATGAACCAAAAGGCTCAGCAGCTCGGGCTTTCGGATACGCATTTTGTCACGTCCTCAGGGCTTGATGACTACACCGACGAGCATTATTCCACCGCAGAAGATATGGCAAAGCTGACCCGATATGCGATGCAAAACAGCACGTTTCGGGAAATTTGCTCTGCAAAGAAAGCAAAGGTCTGCTTCGGCGACCCGCCGTATGACAGGTGGCTTTACAACACGAACAAGCTGCTCAGCTCATGCCACGGCGTTATCGGCGTGAAAACAGGCTTTACCGATAAGGCCGGCAGATGCCTCGTTTCCTGCTGCGAAAGAAACGGCGCAAGGCTCATCTGCGTCACGCTCGGCGACAGGAACGACTGGCAGGATCACAGTATGCTCTATGACCGCTGTTTCACGTTCGTCTCAAAGCAAACGCTCAGCGCAGGCAGCGGCAGGTTCGAGCTTGACGTTGTCGGTTCGGATACTGACAGGATAAAATGCTTTGCACAGCCTGTCAAGGCATGTCTGCTCAACGGCAGGGCAAAGGACGTAAAGGCTGTCGTGCATCTTCCGAGGTTTGTCTATGCAAGTGTCGCAAAAGGCGATCAGGTCGGCGACGTCGAGTATTGGTACAACGATACGCTCATAGCACGCACCGATATCCTCGCAGACGGCGATGCCCGGTATGTCAAAGCCGAATGCAAAGGATTCCTTGAAGATATCAGGTCGAGGATAGTCAGGCTGTTTTCGGGCAGCTGACCCACATTTGTGGGCTACATAGTTAGGAGAGTTTATGGAAAAGGTAAGGATTCAGAAGATAATTGCCGACAGCGGACTTTGTTCACGCAGAAAGGCGGAAGAGCTTATCGAGCGAGGCAAGGTCAAGGTCAACGGACACCCATGCAAACTCGGCGACAAGGCTCTGCCGGGCAAGGATATAATAAGCGTAAACGGCGAGAATATAACCATCGAAAAGAGAAAACGCCTTTATTACATAATGCTGCATAAGCCCAGAGGGTATGTAACAACTACCAGCGACGAGCTTGGCAGAAAGTGCGTTACCGAGCTTCTGGAGGACATTCCCGAGAGATTATACCCGATAGGACGTCTCGATAAGGACTCCGAGGGTCTGCTTTTGTTCACCAACGACGGCAAGTTCGCAAACGATATAATGCACCCGTCAAGGCATATCTCAAAGACATATCGTGTCACGGTAAGACCCGATATCACCGAGGATCAGCTGATACAGCTCGCATCGGGCGTTGAGATAGACGGCAGAAAAACGCAGGAATGCAGTGTGGTCGTTGTGAATAAAGAGCCGGGCAGGGTAGTTCTGCAAATGACTATCTTTGAGGGCAGAAACAGACAGATAAGAAAAATGTGCGAGGCTGTCGGCCTTGAAGTTGCAAGGCTCAAACGATCCTCGATTGGCCCTGTTAAGCTCGGAATGCTCAAACCGGGTGCTTACAGAGAGCTCAAACCCGACGAGCTGAGAGCTCTGCGCAATGCAATATCCAAAAAACAGGGTGGAAAACCGTAATATTTCGAACATATTGTGAGAGAATATGCGTTCAAATGTAAAATTAAAATTAAATGTGAAAATTAGCTTGTAAAAGCTTTAGAAAAATAGTATAATAAACAGGTATAGTGTTTATAAATATCAAATTCTATTATTTGAATGGAGGAAATCGTATGTCTGAAACTGTTAAGACCCTTGCAGAGCTTAAAGCAGCGGCAAGCGCAGCAAGCGATGCAAGAAACAGGCTTACATATTTGTTCGACGATGGAAAATTCACAGAGCTTGACCCGTTTGCTATGGCGGGCGAGGAGCTTTCGGGTGTTGTGACCGCTTTCGGTTACGTTAACCAGAACCCCGTATATGCTTTCTCTCAGGATATTTCCGTAAAGAAAGGCGCAATGACTGAGGCTCACGCCAAGAAGATATCTAAGGTCTACAGCCTCGCTGCCAAGACGGGTGTTCCCGTTGTAGGCATCTACGATTCTTACGGTGCTGATGTGAGCAATTCGTTCGGAGCACTTACAGCATACGGATACCTTCTTTCAAAGGTCTCCAATCTTTCGGGCGTCGTTCCGCAGATAGCTGTCGTTGCAGGCACATGCGCAGGCTGCGCAGCAATGCTTGCCGAGTCTGCTGACCTCACTATCGTAACAAAGAGCGGCGAGCTTTATGTCGCTGCAAATTCAGATATCAAGGACCTTGCAGATAACGCTGCTAAGAGCGGTACAGCTTGTGCTGTATGCGAGGACGACAAGGCAGCTTGTGAGCTGGCTAAGGAGCTTATCACGAAGCTCCCACAGAACAACCTCTCACCTGTTCCGATGTATGAGTTTGAAGAGCCTGCTTTTGCAGGTGCAGATAATGCCGAGAATGCTGTTAAGAGCATCTTCGACGCAGACAGCGCAACAGAGCTTTATGCCGATTTCGGCAAGGCTTCATTCACAGCGCTCGCTACACTCGGCGGCGCAACAGTAGGCGTTGTCGCTACCAATAAAACAAATGACAAGCTGACAAGCGCAGACTGCTCAAAGATCGCAAGATTCGTAAGACTCTGCGACGCTTTCGCAGTTCCTGTTGTAACGCTCGTTGATACACTCGGTTTTGAGGCTAACGACGCTACCGAGATGCAGGGCGCAGTCAAGGATATGGCTAAGCTTGCTCACGCTTACGCTGAGGCCACAACGATCAAGCTTGCAGTTGTAACAGGCAAGGCTTACGGACCTGCTTTCGTTGCACTCGCAGGCAAGGGCGCTAATGCAGACCTCGTTTTCGCAGCTGAGAATGCAGCGATCAGCGCACTTGACCCGATCACAGCTGTTGAGTTCCTCCAGCACGACGAGCTTAAAGGTGCAACAGACCTCACAGCAAAAAGAAACGAGCTTGCTGATAAGTTCGCAAAGGAAAACGCAAGCGCAGTTCTCGCAGCAGCAAACGGCTGTGTTGACAATATCGTTGATGCGAACGGCATCAGAGCCGCACTTATCGACTCTGTCGAGATAATGGCAGGCAAGCGCGTAACAAATCTGCCGAAGAAGCACAGCAACATTCAGCTTTAATCTAAGTCAAATTTTACAGATTGGTGGTTTTACATATGAAAAGATATAACATTACAGTAAACGGTAAGGCTTATGACGTAGCAGTTGAGGAGCTTGACGCTGGCGCAGCAGCTCCTGCCCCCGCAGCTCCAGCAGCCGCAGCAGCACCTGCACCTGCAGCAGCACCCGCACCTGCAGCAGCACCTGTTGCAGACGGCACAAAGGTAACTGCTCCAATGCCCGGTACTATCCTTGACATCAAGGTAGCTGTCGGCGATACAGTTGCAGCCGGTCAGGCTATCTGCGTTCTCGAGGCTATGAAGATGGAGAACGACGTAAACGCTCCATGCGCAGGCAAGGTTCTGAGCATCAACACCACCAAGGGCTCGGCTGTTGAAACAGGCGCAGTTCTTGCTGTTA
>CAMYUO010000021.1 GCA_947302065.1 uncultured Clostridia bacterium
CCCTGTATCCTGACATATTTGTATCTGTCGATAAACATAAGCTGTCCCTCCTTTTCGTTATCGTAATGAAAGCGGCATCAGCAGCATTTCCGCACGGTTATAGATATTCACGTCGCTGCCGGAGCTGTCAAAATCAATGCTCACGAGCCGCACGCCCGTATCGGACAGGCGGCGCTGTATCGAGCTGTAAAGTCCGTGACCGCAGACGTGGTTGGGCATACAGCCGAACGGCTGCAGGCAGGCAACGCCTTTTGTCCCCGAGAGTGCGTGGCTGACGATCTCTGCACCGATGAGCCAGCCGTCACCTGTGGTGCATCGGCAGGGCAAACGGCTTTCGGCAGTCTTTTTGAACGGGGTAAAGCTGTCAAAACATTCAAAGCCGTGCGCACGCAGGGAGCGTATCATTTGTTTCTGGACTCTCTCGATGATATGCGAGGCGGCTTTATAGCCTGCGGTTATGACGGGTGAAAAGTCATTCAGGTGGCTGTCGATATAATACAGCACATACCACGAAAACCCGTTGATGCGCACTTCTGCGCCGCGCTTTTCATAGTGGCGCTGAAGCTCACGGTTGCCGATCGCACAGCATTTCATATACAGTTCGCCCACGAAGCCTATGCGGGTCTTTTTCTGCTGTGAGCGCTTTATCTGTGCAAAGCCCGAGCATATCTGTTCAAATCTTTTTCGATATGAAAGCAGGTGTCTGCCAGCGAAGATGTCATTGCGAAGACGCTGCTGCCACCTGCGGCAAAGCGCATCGGTCTCGCCTTTGTGCAGTTCGTAAGGGCGTATCTGATTTTTCAGTATCATCAGGATATCCGAATACATCACGGCTGCCATAGCTTTGAGCAGGAACGCAGGCGTTATATCAAATCGTGCGCCGTCCTCCATGCCGAAGAAATTCAGCGACAGCACGGGGATATCAAAGCCTGCTTTTTTCAGAGCTTTTCGTAACAGCGGGATATAGTTTGAGCCGCGGCAGGAGTCGCCTGCCTGTGCGCACAAAAACGCTGTGTTGTTTATATCGTACCTGCCCGAGCGAAGTGCGCAGACGAGCTGACCGACCATTATCGCACAGGGACAGCAGATGTCATTATGGACAAATTCAAGACCTGTGTTTATGATGCCGCACGAGTTTTTCAGCAGCACGACCCGCACGTCTTTTGAGGCAAAAGCTGCTTTGAGCAGTTCAAACGTTTCGTCGAGCATTGCAGGGACAAGTATGGTCATCTTCGTGTCGCTCACGGCGGTGCTCTCTCCTTTCGGTTTGATTTTTCTGTACTGATCATACCATATTTTTGGTAATAAGTCAATACAGATCACTCCGTGCGAGCTTGGTTTTTGTGCAAAATGCGAGGCAGGGCAAACGGCTGCTCACAGGCGTTTTCAAACAAAAACCTGCGTTTTATGCCGAATATGGCAAAAAAGATATTGATTTTCTTGTAGAAATCGTGTATAATATACTCAACGCAGTATCAATTCATTTTTGAGTTAAATTCATTAACAGAACAGGAGGTCACCGTATGGATCATCAGTCCTGGCTCGAAGGCATAGACGGGCTTGCAAGCCTGTACTCATTTGATATACTCCCCGACGGCAGTTTCAGCGAGATACGCCTTATGGGCGTGAACAAGCAGAACGAGGGCATGCTGCATTTCAGTCCCGATGCGCCCGAATTCTACCCCGGCATACCTTACAGGAACTACTGGATGGATCTGAACTTTGAGCGATATGTTTACCAGAGCGGCAGCGAGAAAAAGTCGCTGTACTCGTATGTAAATGCCAGAGGTTTCTGGCTCAAAGGGTTCTATATCCCCATAAGCAATCTCGGCGTGCCCGATGAAAAAGACGGTGTCAAGACCGTTTACTGCCTATACATACTTGAATATGCCAACGACATCGAGACGGAATCTATGTCGCAGAATTCGGCTGATGTGGCGACTGCGGTGACCAACATCAGCATCAAGCTGCACGAGATGCAGGATTTCTATCAGGCAATGGCGGCTGCCAAGGAGATAAAGGATATTTGCGGTGCAAAGCACTGCTCGATATTCACTGTTGATGAAAGCAGACAGAAATGCCGCTTTATCAATCAGGACGGCAGCAACCCGGAGTTGCTTGAAAAGCTTGCCGCTGAAATGAGATGCACGCCCTATGAGGTAGCTATGCACTGGAAAGAAGACCTTGCGATGAGCGATTGTCTGCTGCTTGAAGACCTCGGCGTCATCAAGGAGCGTGACCCTGTATGGTACGATTCGCTTTGCAGGCACGGCATCAATAACATCATCCTGTATGAGATACGCTGCAAGAAAGCTCTTGTCGGCTTTTTGTGGGCAGCGAACATCGACACATCAAAAATGATGCAGATAAAGAAAAAGCTTGAGCTTTCCACGTTCCTGCTCGGTGCTGTGATACAGAACCACCAGCTTATCTCACAGCTTGAAGAGCGCAGCACTATCGACGGGCTGACGCAGGTGAACAACCGAAATGCTATGAACGAGCGTGTTGACAGACTCGTATCCGGTGAAGACAAGCATCCCGAGGTAATGGGCATCGCATTTGTAGATCTTAACGGATTGAAAGTGGTCAACGACAGCCGTGGACACGATGCAGGCGACAGAATGCTTTCAAAGACGGCGTCGCTGTTAAAGCTGGCGTTCGGCGATTATGAGATATACCGTGCAGGCGGTGACGAGTTCGTTATCCTCTGCCCTGACATCACAAAGCAAAAGCTCGATGAACAGGTCGAGCAGCTGAGATCGCTGACAGAACGGACTCCCGACATAAGCTTTGCGGTCGGCACAGAACACGTCTCGGGCGACTACGATATCCGCAAGGCTATGCAGACGGCTGACGAGCGCATGTATGCGGACAAGAAAGAATACTACCGGCTGCACCCCGGCGCAAGATAAGGTCACAAAAAAACAGCACCTTTGCAAAAAGCAGGTGCTGTTGATATAGCGATATCAGAGCCATTTTTTCTTTTTGAAAAAGATAAGGCAGACGATGACTATGACGATGCTCACGACGATAACTGTCGGGTAGGCTGCTTCTTTTTCAAGCTCGGGCATATACTTGAAATTCATTCCGTACCAGCCTGCGATGAGCGTCAGCGGCATAAATATCGAGGTTATGACGGTAAGCAGAGTCATTATGCGGTTCTGCTTCTTATCGAGCTGAGACTGGTAAAGTTCACGTATCTGTATGGAATAGTCACGCAGCGAGGTCGTGATGTCGTGCAGGCGTGAAACACGCTGGGTGAACAGGTGGAAATATCTTGTGTTTTCCTTGGAGAAAAAGTTGTTCTCGTTCTCTTCAAGCTCCTGCCCGAGATCGAGCAGCTGCTCGTAGTGGACACGAAGATCACGCAGGTCGCTCCTTATGCGGCTGACTCTCAGCGAAGGGTCTTTTTCACCTGTGCTGAGTATCTCGGATTCGAGCGTGTCAAGCTCCTTATCGTAGCCTTCAAGCAGCACCTGATCACGAATGACTATCTGCTCGAGAAAGTCAAAAATGAATCTTTCAAGGCTTGGCAGCGCCCAGCGCTTTGTGCTGATGATCCGGCTTATTGCCTTTTCGACAAAGCCGTTGTCGTCGATGAAGACTATGCCTTTTTCATCGAGGGCGAATGCAAAGTTGATATTAGGTCTTGAGATATCATCTCTGTCAGGCAGGGAAAAAGTTCCCGTGAGCGAATCGTAGTTGACCTCGGCTTTGGTCGAGTTGACAGAGGAAAGGTCGATGTCCATTTCGATGCCCATATCGAACTTGTCCCTGTTTTCAAGCCACTGCACAGAGGTGAGCACGGCAACATACTTTTCTTTCGCCGCTCTTATCTGCTCGGGCGAGCTTTGTTCGAGCGTACTCTTTATACTGTAATACATATATATCCTCCCCATTGCGATCACTAACAGATACATAGAGTATAGCACAGACAGACAGAATAATCAAGCGTAGACAGATACAGTTAAAAATAAATATGTTCGTACTTATTAACAAAAAACACTTGAAAATTGATAAGATTTTTGTTATAATGCACTTAGGTATTTAAACACTCTTTGAGACAGGAGGTGGACTTATGAAAAACAGCAACGGAACTAACTGGCTGCACGAGCTTCTCGGCAGTCTTCCCGAGCTTTCCTCTGAAAAGCAGCGAAGCGAGCTGCTGGAAAAATACAGGCAGGATCATAAGTCCGACGACGATTCTCTTGTGCTCGAAGATATTGAGATGATAGCAGATCTTATCGTCAAGCTCAAAAGCATGAGCGGTGGGAAGGATCACAAGGTCGAGGCACTCTCGGAGCTTGAACGTGAACAGCTTGCCGAGACAGAGCGCATCATCGACGAGAATCTTTTCGATTATTATTTCCAGCCGATCGTAAACACGATAGACGGCGAGATCTACTCATACGAGGCACTCATGCGCCCGAAGAGCGCAATGAAGCTGACTCCCCTGCACATACTCAAATATGCGGGACTTGTCAACAGGCTTTCGGACATAGAGCGAGGAACGTTCCTCAACGTTTTGCAGATAGTCGATCTGCGCAAGCACGAATTTTCGGGCAAGCTCGTATTTATCAACAGCATACCCGAGGCTCGTGTCGCAGCCGATGATTACCGCAAGATCTCACAGCTGCTGTTAAAGCACGCTGACACAGCGGTGGTTGAGATGACCGAGCAGTCGCAGATCGACGACGAGAATCTTGACAGGATAAACGAGCGTTATCGCAACATGGGCGTAAAAATGGCTATCGACGATTACGGCACGGGTTATTCAAACATCGGGAACCTGCTGAGATACACTCCCGATTTTGTAAAGATAGACCGCTCGCTGCTCAGCGAGATTCAGAGCAGCCCGAAAAAAAGGCACTTTGTGCGTGAGATAATCCAGTTCTGTCACGACAACAAGATACTTGCTCTGGCAGAGGGCATTGAAACATCAGAGGAGCTGCGCACGGTGATAATGCTCGGTGCGGATCTGATACAGGGTTACTACACGGCAAGACCTGCGCCCGAGATAATACAGTCTATCCCCGAGCAGATAAGGCAGGAGATAAAGCATCTGCATCAGGAGCTTGAAGACGGCATCGGACAGAAGATATATACTGCCGACTGCGCTGAGCACATAGATCTTGACAGGCTGATGAAGTCTGAGATAAAGCGTATCGTTATCGGCGCTGGCGGTGACGGTGATGTTATCATCGAGGGCGATTCAAACAACGATTCACAGATAAGGCTTGAGACAAAGACAGGTTTCAAGGGCAAAATAACTCTTGAGAACTGCTGGCTGTCGAGCATCAAGAACAAGCCTTGCATAGACATTGCCGAGGACAATGATGTGACGATCGAGCTTGTCGGTGACAACAAGCTGGACATGGGCGGCATTCGAGTGCCGGAGTCATCAAAGCTGACGATAACTGGAAGCGGAACACTGGAGATATATGTCAAGGGCAAGGAGTATTACGGCATCGGCAACGGCACGGGACTTTTGCACGGTGAGCTTGTATTTGAGCAATCGGGCAGAATTACTGTCAACGGCAAGGGCGAGACAGGCGTTGGCATAGGCTCGGGCAACGGCGGAAAGATAACGATGGGCTCGGGTCAGTACCGACTCAATCTCCAGGGAGATGTGGGTGTTGGCATTGGCGCGCTTTACGCGAACACAGAGCTTGTTATACACGACTGTGATATAGGAATGGAGCTTACGCAGGCGCGTGGCTGCGGTATCGGCTCTATCGGCAAGAACAGAAACATAACCATTTACAAGGCGTCGGTGAAGATATTCGTTTCAGGCATTGAGCTTGTGGGTATCGGAACGCTTGACGGCGAAAAGCTGAAATTCAACATTTACGAGGCAAGCTGTTTCATCACGGTAAACGGCGAGAACTGCTCGTCAATTGCGGCGCTTGAAGGCAGCACTGATATCAGTGTCAAGTTTGCTGCGGTGCGCGCGGCGGTGGACGGAAAGCAGTCGCTGGGCATTGGCGGTTTCTCGGACGAGACGCATGTTGACTGCTCAAACTGCGATCTGCACATGACGGTGAACAGTTCTATCGACGTTGGCAGGTTCACAAAGCCTGAAAACTTCAATGTGGAGTGCGCAAAGGTCACACTTGTATGCAACTCAGAGGAAGTTTTCACGGTGAACAACGGCGCAGATTAAACAAAAAATCAGGAGATAGGAATGATGGTTCCTATCTCCTTTTTTTGCCGCAAAGACGCTGTAAATTATTTCAGGTTGACTTATCGTTAAATATGTGATACAATTCACACAAGGGAGGTTGATTTAAAAATGAAGAAACTTATCATACCACTTTTAATGGTGATAATGCTGTTTTGCAGCTGCGGTGATTCTCAGGGCAGTTCAAGTGAGAGCACTGCGGGCGCAAGCAGTTCGCCGCAGAGCAGCTTGGCGGACAGCAGCTCGGAGGCAAGCTCGGCTGAAACGACGACCGCAGAAACTACGGCTGTGACAAGCGAGACGACCACTGCGACGACGCAGTTAACTGTCAACAAGGACGCTCCGACGCTTATGTATCTCGGGCACGCAAGTCTGAGGATAGTTACCGAGCAGGGCAAGGTGATCTACGTTGATCCATACGCAGGAAGCGCATACGATGCACCTGCCGATCTGATACTTATGACTCACGCTCACGCAGATCACAGCGGCACTTGGAGAATTAAGAACAAGAATCAGGACTGTCAGACTATCACGCAGAAAGAGGCTCTTGAGGGCGGAAAGCACAATTCGTTCGATCTCGGGTTTGTAAAGGTGCAGGCTGTTGAGGCAGGATACAACGAAAACCACGATGTGAAAGAATGCGTGGGATATGTGCTGACATTTGCAAACGGCAGCACTGTGTATATCTCGGGCGACACATCGAAAACTCCGCAGATGAGCAAAATGGCTGAGATGAAGCTTGACTACGCTTTCTTCTGCTGTGACGGCGAGTACAACATGGGACTTGCAGAGGCAGCCGAATGTGCAAAGCTGGTGGGTGCAAAGCACAACATTCCGTATCACAACACAATGAACGAGGCAAATGACCAGTTCGACAAGGAAAAGGCAGAGCAGTTCGATGCACCGAACAAGCTGATCGTTGACTCGGGTGAGCAGATCACGCTCGAGCACGCAGCATAACCGAAAAAAACATGACCCCTTGGGTTTGCGCACGAAACGTGCAGAAAACTCAAAGGGGTCTTTTTATGTTGTATTGGCTGAACGCTCAAAGGCTGTTTTTGAAGCCGAGCGTTTTCTTTGTTTCTATCTTTTCGTTGAATTCCTTTTCCTCGCTTGCGCAGATGAAATCCTGCTTTGTCAGGACGATGTCGGTATGCCCTGCCATTGTGCAGCGCAGTGCAGCCTTTGACCAGGTACGTTCATAGAGGTTGCGGACAAATCTTGCATTTGCAAACTCCTTTGAGCCGAGATAGCTGTCTGCTATCGCAAGGAAATACTCCTGTGCGTGCTGTTCAAGCTGCTCGTCGTATTTGAAATGCTTTTTTACCATGAGCATGAATATCTCAAACAGCTGCTGCCTTGTATAGTTCGGGAAATCGAGGATATACGGCATACGGCTGCGCAGACCCTGATTGACTTTCATCAGCTGCTCCATATCGTCCTTGTAGCCTGCCATAACAACGAGCATATCATCACGGTGGTTCTCCATCTGCGAGATGAGCGTTGCGATAGCCTCCTTGCCGAAGTTTGCACCGTTTGTCTTGCCTTCATCGAGCGCATAGGCTTCGTCGATGAAAAGCACCGAGCCGTAGGCATCACGGCAGATAGACGCCGCTTTTACTGCGGTCTGTCCTTCATACTCTGCGACAAGGTCTCTCGCCTCGTATTCAAAGAAGCCGCCCTTTCTCAGAATGCCCTCTTCTCTCAGTATCTGACCGATTATTCTTGCAACGGTGGTCTTACCCGTTCCGGGTGCACCGGTAAAGCGCATATGTATGCACGGGCGGTCGAGCTTTTCGTTGGCAATGGATATCTTGACCTGAGCAACGATCTCCTTGACACGCTGGGTTATATCCTGCATACCGATAAGCTCATTGAGCGCATCATAGCCTGTGAGCAGTTCTTTTTCTTCGCCGATGAATCTGCCGAGGTCATCAGCGCCGATCATGCTGCGGTCGGGAGTCTCTCCCGAGCCTTCTTTGAGTGCGGCATCTGCTGCTTTGCACAGCATAAGCTCATTTGATATCTTTGCGGCAGTTCTGAAACCGTAGAATCTTCCGTCCATTTTTTCCTGCTGGAATTTGCGCAGTATGGTATCCATAATGGTATCGTCAAACTCAAAGTCTTTTGATGTCACGCAGTTCCAGACAGCCCCCATAAGCACGCTGTCGGACAGCGGCGGCACCTGTACGACACGCAGCAGCATCTGATCGGAGATTATCCCTGTTATCTCATCGAGAGCTTTCTTTTCGAGGAAAGGTATCCTGAAAACGAAAACATAATCGCTCTGGAAGTTATTGATCCTGCGGATGAATTCACGCAGTTCGTCGAGCTTTCTGCCGTCGAGGAACTGTGCGATATCAAGACCGATGATGTTATAGCTGTTGCTTTCACGTTCAGACGAAAGCGAGTCGATGATATCATCGGGCGAGCCGTATCCGTTCTTGGATTCAAGGCCGCATTTGAACTCACGGTAATACAGTCTGTCCTTGAACTGATCCTGCGGATAGACATTCATTTTGTGCAGAAAGTCGCCCAGCGACATAAGCATCGTTGTAAAGCCGCAGCCGCCGTCCATTGCAAACAGATAATTCTGCTGGATAAGCACATCAAGTGCGTTTTTCTCCTGAAGGATAGGGATCATCTCATAAAGCTCTGCCGCAAGGCGGACATACTCGTTCACGCCGTAATAGTTTCTGAAAATGGTAGTCATCAGCGCAGCGCTTTCGTCCTCGGTATCTGCAAAGCTGAAAATATCCGTGATGCTGTCGTCTTCGGGAAACGCCACAGACCACGCTCTTTTAAGCGCCTGCACGCATTCGTCCTTTGTCTGTGCGCCGACTCTGAAAAGTGCGAAAGTAAAGCGTTTGATCATCAGTTCGATATCACTTTCAGGATCGGCAGATGCGGTCACACTGTCCCAGAAGCTGCCAAGCTCTTTAATATGCTGCTGTGCAAAGTCATCGTCGATGCACACCTTTGCGATATATTTTCCCATATTTGACCTCCCCGTTTATAATAATACTCACAATAACATTTTATCACAAACCTGCGCAGATTTCAACAGTTGTTTTCCGGTCTTTGCATGATTTTTATTATCGGATAAAAATTTTTTTGAAAAGCTCAGAAAATTGCAAGGGTCGGTGTGTTATTATGTGATCACAGCAAGAGAAACAAACGAAAAACGAAAGGAGGGCACAGATATGTGGAAATGGGTCGGATCGGCAATACCTGTACTGCTCTGGGCAGGTGCACTTATCCTGCTGTAAAGTAAAAACAGCAAACGAAGATATCAAAAAGGAGTCTTAATGACACATATGGATATGAAATAAAGCGTTCGTAATACAGTACGGGCGCTTTTGCTTGCCGGCACAAAATTGACTTTTATAAAAATCTATGGTATAATAATAATTTGTTAATATCCTTAGAAACGAGGATCGGGAAATGATGAAAAGAAAACTGTTGTCATTGAGCCTTGCGGCTTGTCTTATGATCGCTCCTGCGGCTGAGTTCCCGGGGAGTGTCACACACGACTTTGAAATGGTCTCGTATGCGCAGGAAACACAGCAATTCCAATATGATGTTCTGTCAGACGGCACTGCCGCAGTGACAGGATATACAGGCGGCGAAAGCTCGGTAGTGGTACCTGCGGCGATCGATGGAAGAAATGTCTCGCAGATAGCAGACAACGCCTTTGCATACAGCAGCACGCTTGAAAGCGTAACTATTCCCAGCACAGTGCATTCTATCGGCAAAAGTGCATTTTCGCACTGCTGCAAACTTGCTTGGGTCGATATGCCGGACAGCGTGACCGAAATAGGTGCAAGCGCATTTGAAAGCTGCATCTCGCTGACAGAAGCGGTACTGCCCGAAAGTGTGACCACGCTCGGGCACAGCGCATACAAAAACTGCGTTAGTCTCAGACAGGCAGTCATACCAAATAGCTTGAAACAGCTCAGCAGCAATACCTTTGAGTGCTGTTCCGGTCTTGAATTTGTCACGCTGCCCGAGGGCATAAAGGGCATCGGCTCATATGCGTTTGCACAGTGCGGCAGCCTGACGCACATAGAGCTGCCTGATGGTGTTGAAGCTGTCGGCGAATATGCTTTTTACAAATGCTCACAGCTTGAAAAGGCAGAACTGCCGCAGACGGTCAGAAGCTTCGGGTTCGGAGTGTTCATGTACTGCGAAAAGCTTACCGAGGTGAACATCCCTTCAAGTCTGACAGCAATGAGCAATTACCTTTTTGCATGCTGTTCGTCACTGAAAAACATAACTATCCCTAATACGATAACAAGCATCGGGTACTGCGCTTTTATGAACTGCTCGTCGCTTGAAAGCATCGTGATACCGCCCTGTGTGAGCAGCATTTCGGGAAGGACTTTTGAAAACTGCTTCAGTCTGAGCGAAGTATCCATTCCCGAAGGCGTCCGCAGCATTCTGGAAAGGGCATTTGATAACTGCACCTCGCTTACGTCCGTGAATATTCCCGACAGCGTCACGATGATCTCCAAATGGGCGTTCAGCGGCTGCAAAAGACTTGCCGATGTGAATATCGGGCTGGGCACGGAAACGATCGGCAGCTATGCGTTTTACAACTGCCCGTCGCTGGGAAGCATCACTGTCCCCGAGTATGTCACTGCTGTCGGCGCAAAGGCGCTGGGTTACTGCTATGACCACGGTGCAGAGACTGTGGGAGATATTACGATAAGATGTGCCGACGGCAGCGCTGCGCATGAATACTCAAAGGCAAACAGCCTGAACGCAGAGCTTATCAGAGCCGACGATATAACAAGGATCTGCGGTGCAGCAAGATATGAGACATCAATGATGACCGCAGACCGCCTCAAAGCAGAGAACGGCGGTCAGCCTTTCGAGAACATCATCATCGCATCGGGAACGAACTATGCCGATGCGCTTTCTGCATCCTATCTTGCATATGTAAAGAATGCACCTATACTTATAACCTCGAACCATGCATCTGTAATGGACGGCGTTGCAGAGTATATAAAAAACAACGCC
>CAMYUO010000022.1 GCA_947302065.1 uncultured Clostridia bacterium
AGCAGATGGAGCTTGAGTTCTTCTGCAAGCCCGGCACAGACCTTGAGTGGTTCGAGTATTGGAGATCTTTCTGCAAGAACTTCCTGCTGAGCCTTAACATCAAGGAAGAGAACCTGCGTCTGCGTGACCATTCCGCTGAGGAGCTTTGCTTCTACTCCAAGGCGACGACCGACTTTGAGTATCTGTTCCCGTTCGGCTGGGGCGAGCTGTGGGGCGTTGCTGACAGAACAGACTATGACCTCACACAGCACATCAACACCAGCGGCAAGTCGCTTGATTACTTTGACCCCGAGACCAACGAGAGATATGTTCCGTACGTTATCGAGCCGTCCCTCGGCGTTGAAAGACTGTTCCTGACAGTTCTCGTTGAGGCTTACGACGAGGAGAACCTCGGCACAGAGGAAAAGCCCGACATCAGAACAGTTATGCGTTTCCACCCTGCACTTGCACCTTTCAAGGCTTGCGTTCTGCCGCTTTCAAAGAAGCTCGCTGAGCAGGCTGGCGAGGTTTACGATATGCTCGCTAAGAAGTTCAGCGTTGACTACGATGAGACAGGCTCTATCGGCAAGCGTTACAGAAGACAGGACGAGATCGGTACTCCGCTCTGCGTAACTTATGACTTTGACTCCGTCGAGGACGGCTGCGTTACCGTTCGTGACAGAGATACAATGCAGCAGGAGCGTATCAAGATCGAAGACCTCACCGCTTATATCGAAAAGAAAATGGAATTCTGATGTTTTATTGAGGGGAACTCTTTTGGAGAAGAGTTCCCCTCAAACTCCCTTCAGAAACCTTATATTGATTTTTCGCCACAGGGGACTTGAAAAAAATAATGGTCCCCTGTAACGAAAAATGAGTAAAAGTCCCGAGAAAGTTCAAGGAGAATACTTTTCAGAAGAATTACCCTGAACAAGACATCAAAACTCATTTTCGGGCAAAACCTTTGAATTTAAATCTATTATTTCAGCAAACAGCAAACGGACTGAGAATTTTCTCAGTCCGTTTTTCTATGTCTGCATAAGTTTTTTCATATCGTCGGGCAGCGGTGCGGTTATGGTGAGTTTCTGCTTTGTTATCGGGTGGATAAAGCGTATTTCGCAGCAGTGCAGTGCCTGCCGTGATATCTGCGTGTTGAGCGAGCCGTACATATCGTCGCCGACGAGCGCACAGCCTATATGCGCCATGTGGCAGCGTATCTGGTGCGTTCTGCCCGTTTCGAGCAGGAACCTGCACAGCGCATAGCTGCCTTTTCTCTGCGTGACGCTAAACACCGTTGCGGCATACTGTCCGTCATCACGCACACAGCGCTTGATTATCGAGTCCTGTTCCCTTGCGATAGGTGCGCATATCCTGCCGCCGCCGAGCGTCATTTTCTCGGTTATGCCGAAATAGACTTTCTCGCAGCATTTTTGCAGTGCGTTTGCGCAGAATCTGCTTTTTGCGACGACCACGCAGCCGCTCGTGTCACGGTCAAGGCGGTTGACGCATCTGAAAACTGTGTTCGGGCAATGCGCCGCAAAGAAATTTGAAAGGGTATCGCCCCTGTGCTTTATCGACTCGTGGCAGGGCATAAACGGCGGCTTATCGAACACGATAAGGTGCTCGTCCTCATAGAGAATCCCGACGTTCAGCTCGCTGTTGGGCGTTGTAGCGCCGAGGTCACTTTCGCATATCGTGATAACATCGCCTGTGCGGACTGTGTCAACGGTGCGCACCTCCTTGCCGCCGACGGTGATACCCGAATCTGTGCGTTTGAGCCGTGTTATCAGCTTTCTTGAAAAGCCGTGTTCACGCAGCACATCGCCGACTTTCTTGTTATCGTCATCGGGCGAGCAGCTGATAGTTACTGTTGGTATTTCTGCCACCTTCTTATCATCGAGGGCATCTTGTCCTGCCAGTAGCTGCCCATGATATCCTTTATCATCGTGTCATACGACGCTGCCCAGAACGGATACAGCACGAATATCGGGTATATCAGCAGCATCAGCGGCAGATACATCACAAACGAGAATACCAGTGAAAAATACTGTCCGTAGTGACCTTCCATAAGCTTTGCGGAAAGATCGCAGGCATCAAACACGTTCGTTCTCGGGTTGAGCGACATTATATACGGTGCAAGTGACAGCGAGGCGCAGTATTTGAAGAAAACGCCCAGCCAGATTATCGTAAAGCCGATGAATACCATAAACACGAACAGACCGAGCGAGGTAAGCTCATCCGTGCGGTTTCGCAGGCTCCAGCGGTATATCATATAGCCCGAAAGCACAGCGGGCGTGAACATAACGAGCTTTAAGAAATTCAGCACCAGCGATGAACGCAGAGCTATCTTGATGAACTCATTGGTGTGGGCAAAGATATACTGCCTTGTGAGGATATAGTCCTTGCCGATAGTGATATCGACGAACATCCTGCGCACGATATGGCGCTGATAGGTGAGAAAGCACACGATGACCACTGCCTGTATGCCCCACATCGTTGCGACCCACGGCATTTTGAAAATATTGCGCAGGTCATAGTAATATCCGAGCCCGAGCTTTTGCAGTATCAGATACAGCGCAAACTCAACAAGTCCTATCATGCAGATGTTCGTGATGGCGTGCATGGTTATCGTCAGCGCATCGCCCATTTTGCTGTTGAGCGCCGAACGGGCGTTGTCCTTTATCTGTTTGACAGTAAGCAATCGCTTTCCCTCCTTTTAGATGTAAGATGTAAGAGATAAGAGGTAAGAAAAACATATACTCTCATCGCAGTTTATCTATTTCATCATCGAGCAGTGCGTACAGCCTGCCCGTCAGTTCGCAAAATTCAAAACCTGTGCCCTTTGCTCTGGCGCAGGAATATGACGTGTCACTGGCGGTATCGTCATACGGCATCTTCTCGCCGCCCTGTGAGAACACGGCTTTTTTGCCGCATCTGTGCTCGATATACCCGATGATGTCGCTTTGCGAGACCGTGCCGACAGCGCAGCCGTTGACCGCACCGCTAATCTCTGTGTCCGCAAGGTGTGCGATAAATCCGCCTGCCTCATCTTCAAATATATAAGCCGTTTTTGCATCGGGATTATTTATGTTCATCGGTGTGCCGCAGGCAACTGCTTTGACATAGGCACGCAGCCTGCCCGTGTAGTCGTTTTCACCCAGCACGACAGGGTATCTGACGAATGTGCAGGCGCTCTCATCAAGCATTTCGAGTGCGGCACGTTCAGCCTGTCTCTTGCCGAGCGCATAGTCGCCCGTTCTGTCCATTCTCACAAGAGCGATGTCCTTTGCATAGAACTCGCTTTCGCCAATGTCCGTGTGCGCAGTTTCATAAACCGCACATGACGACATCTGTATGTATCTTTTGCACCTTGCACCCGAAAGCAGCGAGATAACGTCATTTGACGAGTACGCCACCTTGTCGATGAGCAGGTCGAACTGTTCGCCGCCGAGCGCAGCCCTAACGCTGTCCGTGTCGGTTTTGTCCATTATCACACGGCGCACGCTGTCACCAAAAGGGTCGCTGTGACCTCCACGGGTGGCTATCGTTACGCTGTGCCCGTTGTCTATGAGCTTTCTGACCATTGGCAGCCCGAAAAACCTCGTTCCGCCGACAACGAGTATGTTCATGAGGGCATTCCTCCGTCGGTTTCAGCTTCCGTGTCGGAAAAGCTGTATGCCTCGATAGGCTCGCCTGCAGGGTATGTGCCGAGTATCTCGAATGCCTCGCTGCGCTGCCACATAGATGCCGTGACGAGCACCTCAAAGCCTTCTCCGAAATCGCAGGTGAAATCCATCGGCTGACGCTTCGGCAGACCGAAGCAGGAGAGCATATTCATTATAAGACCGCTGTGCGTCACAACGGCAACGTTTGTCAGTCCCTCATACATCATGTCCGAAATGATTATCTTCAAAGCCTTGTAGCAGCGGTTGATGACATCACGCAGGCTCTCGCCGTTCGGCGCAGGGTTGTCAAGACCGCCCTGAATGAACTTGCGGTATTCCTCTGTGTCGATAAGCTCGCTGACAGGCTTGTTCTCAAAGTCGCCGAAATCCATTTCAATAAGCTCGGGCAGCTCGACAGTGAGCCTGTTCGGCTGCAGGATAGATACCGTCTGCTTGCAGCGCTTGAGCGGTGAGGTGTAGACCTTCTGTGCAGGCGGATACTCGTACTTTTCGAGCTTGTCATAAAGTGCCTGAGCACCCTCGCTGCTCAGCGGCAGGTCGGTTATGCCGATATATCTTCCGTCGGTGTTTGCCTCGGTCATGCCGTGGCGGATAAAGCAGATGCGGTATCCTTTCAAAATGTATCAATCCTTTCGCAGAGATAAGAATAGCGTTGATAAACCTGTGCAATATTAGGCACAATTTCTATTTACAAAGTTGATAAAATGTTGTATAATATCACTGTATGTTGTGAACGATTCAAAGGTCGGGGAGGAGTAGCTTTTGGCACAGCGTCAGGGCGCTGCATCGGGCAGCGAAAGAATGTTGGAAATAGGTGAAAAGCTCGCTGCTGTGAGAAAGGCAAAGGGTCTGACGCAGGTGCAGGCAGCAGCGGCTGCGGGCTGCACACAGTCATATCTCTCCTCGGTCGAAAACGGCAAAAAAGCATTTTCGATAGGTTTTATACTCGACCTGATAAATATATACGGCGTGAGCTACGAAACGATATTCGGCAAGAACCACGCTGACACATGGGTGTTTGAAACGCCCGAGATAGAAAGCAGCCTTTCGGGTGCGCTCAGCCTGCTTGAACAGCTCGTTGAAAGCTCAGGCTCTGCGGTGCTTGAAAAGGGCGTTGACGAATATCTCAAACTTTGTATCTATACAGTATTCAGACAGCTCTATGAGGCAAACCCGCACAATACCGCAAAGATGTTTGCCTGTGACAGCAAGGCGGCGAACGAGGCGGTCAGCCGTATGACCGAAAATCTGCCGCAGACGGTAAAAAGTCTGATAGAGGGCTGTCGGATACGCCGTGACAGATTTGAACTGCCTGTCGAGAGAGGACACGAGCTGCGCACGTTCATAAAAGAGTGCGAGGATATGCTCGGTGAGTCTGACGAATAGTCCACTCAAAGTATAACACATTTTTCTGCGCATTTCAAGTGCAGCAGAACGGGAGGCAGAGATGAAAAGCAAAAGAGTTCCGGTGCTGATAGTTACAGCTGCGCTGCTCGTATTTGCGGGCGCATCATTGTGGATGTTCCTAAAAGGGCACGAAAACGAGGAAACGTCCGAAAAGACAGTCTTTGCGATGGACACCGCATGCACCGTCAAAACGTGGGGAACAGACCCAGGTGATATATGCGACGAGATAACAAGGCTCGGTGAAACATTTGACTGCCACAGCGCATCAAGCGAGCTTTCAAAGCTAAATGCCAAAGGCTCGGCAGAGCTTTCTGCCGACGCACAAAAGCTGATAGAGCAGTCGCTTGCGCTGACAAAAAAACACCCCGAGACAGATATCTCGATAGGCGCAGTGATAAAGCTGTGGGATATAACGGGCAGCTCGCCGAAAATACCGGGCGATGAGCAGCTTGGCATCGCAATGCAGACCTGCGGATACGAGAATATAAAACTCGACGGCAGCAGGTGCACCCTCGCAAACGGCGCACAGCTCGATGTCGGTGCAGTAGCAAAAGGCTATGCGCTCGACAAGGCAAAGCAGCTGCTGGACGAAAAGAAAGCCGAGTGTGCGGTCATCTCAATGGGCTCGTCAAGCCTTATGTACGGCTCAAAGCCTGACGGCGAGGAGTTCTCTGTCGGCGTAAAAGACCCCGATGACAAAGAGAACCTGCTTTTGAAATTCTCCTGCGGCGAGTGCTTTGTTTCGACCTCTGGCGGATACGAAAGATTTTTTGTCGCAGACGGCAAAAAGTATATCCACATCTTTGACAAAACAACAGGCAGACCTGCCGAGACCGACCTTGCAAGCGTCACGGTCATCTGCGATAATGGCTTGAAGTCGGACCAGCTGTCAACGAGCATATTTATCGGCGGAACGAAAAAGCTCGGTGAGTATTTTGCCGACAAGAGCATACAGATAATAGCCGTTGACTCAAACGGTGATATACATATATCAGCATCGCTCGAAAATAAAATAACACTTGAAAAGAGCGGGCATAAGATAATAGTTGAAAAGTAACGAAGGGAGGATATGCCCTTATGAGTCTCAAAGGGATAATCCTTAGGCACAATAAGAATACTGCGCAGATGCCGAGCGAACCGCTGCCGCTGCCGAACAAGGTCAGCATACCGATGCAGCAGAGCATAGGCGCACCCTGCGATGTGCTCGTCAAAAAAGGCGACAAGGTGCTCGTCGGGCAGAAGATAGGCGACAGCGACAAGTATATGTCCGTGCCCGTGCATTCCTCCGTTTCGGGAACTGTCACAGGGATAAGCGAGCTTTTGCTCGTCAGCGGAAAGGTCTGCAAATGTGTGGATATAGAAACTGACGGCGAGCAGAAAGTCATTGACGGCATAAAGCCGCCCGTCGTTACCGACAGGGACAGCTTCTGCAGAGCGATAAAGGAATCGGGCTGCTGCGGACTTGGCGGCGCAGGCTTCCCGACGCACGTCAAGTTCGGTTTTGACGACAAGAAATTCAGCGTTGATACGCTTATCATAAATGCTGCCGAGTGTGAGCCTTATCTGACGGGCGACCACCGTGAGATGCTTGAAAATACCGACAGCATATTCGAGGGCATCGCCCACATAAAGAAAAACCTCGGCATTGAAAATGTCTATATCGGCATCGAGAAGAACAAACCCGATGCGATAAAGCTGCTGAGCGAAAAGGCAGCGCAGCAGGGCGGCATAAAAGTCGTTCCGCTGAAAGAGAAATACCCTCAGGGCGCAGAAAAGGTGCTCGTTTACAACATCACAGGCAGGATAGTCAAAGAGGGAAAGATACCTGCCGATGAGGGAGTTATCGTCATAAATGTCTCGACCTGCGGATTTATCGGCGACTATATGCGCACAGGAATGCCGCTCGTATCAAGGCGCATGACTGTCAGCGGCGATGCAGTAAAAAAACCGTGCAACGTAATCGTGCCGCTGGGAACATCGTTCAAAAAGGTGCTCAAATTTGCAGAGTGCGATTTTGACGGAATGGAAAAGGCGATAGCAGGCGGTCCGATGATGGGCATAGACCTGTTCGACCTGCACGACCCCGTCTGCAAAACGCACAGCGGCGTGCTGGCGTTCAAAAAGAAAAACAAGGAAAAAGAGCCTTTGCAGACCAACTGCATACGATGCGGACGCTGCATAGAAGCTTGCCCTGTCGGACTGATGCCTACGGTGCTTGAAAAGGCATTCGACAACAAGGACAGGGAAACGCTCAAAAAGATGAAGGTATCGCTTTGCATGAACTGCGGCAGCTGCACGTATGTCTGCCCTGCAAAGAGAAACCTTGCAGAGAAAAACCAGCTTGCGAAAGCATTGCTGCGAACCTGACAGGGAGGTCACGTTTTGGAAAAACTGACAGTCAGCCCGTCTCCTCACATAAGGAGCGGTGCGAGCACATCAAGAATAATGCTGCACGTCCTGATAGCGCTGATGCCTGCAATGGTGATGTCAGCAGTGCTTTTCGGCGGCAGAGCGCTGGTGCTCACGAGCCTGTGCATACTTTCTGCAATGGCGTGGGAAAGGCTTTGCTGCCTGATAATGAAAAGACCCGACACGACAGATGACCTGTCCGCAATGGTCACGGGAATGCTGCTGGCGTTCAATCTTCCGCCGACGCTGCCGCTGTATATGGCGGTGATAGGCACTTTCGTCGCAATAGTCATCGTCAAGATGATATTCGGCGGTCTGGGACAGAACTTTGCAAACCCTGCGATAGTCGGCAGGATAGTGCTTATGCTGTCTTTCACGAGCGCAATGACCAACTGGACGATGCCGAAAACGGTCACCGATGCCGTCACCTCGGCAACACCGCTTGCAAGCGATGACAAGGCTTATTCCTATTGGGATCTGTTCATCGGCAATTGTCCCGGCTGTCTGGGCGAGGTGTGCGCTGCGGCGCTCATCGCAGGCGGCATATATCTTGTGATAATGAAAGTCATCTGCGTGCATACGCCGATAGCCTTTGTCGGCACGGTGTTCGTCTACTCGTGGCTCGCAGGTGAAGACCCCGTTTATCAGATCCTTTCAGGCGGACTGATGCTTGGCGCTATCTTTATGGCGACCGATTACGTCACAACGCCCGTGTGCAAAAAAGGAAAGGTCATTTTCGGCATAGGCTGCGGAATAATCACCTGCGTGATAAGGTTCTATGCAAGCTATCCCGAGGGCGTTTCCTTCTCGATACTCATTATGAACATCGCAACTCCGTATATAGATATGATAACGCTCAGAAAGCCGATAGGCGCAGAGAAACCGAAAAAGGAGGCAAAGACAGATGAAAAGTAAAGTCATGCCGCCTCTGGTGCTCACACTGATATGTATCATCGTCTGCGGACTGCTTGTCATCGCACACGACGCCGCCATAAAGGACAATACAGGCGTGCTCACCGACGAGATGAAAAAAGGCTGCACCGGGATATTCGGCGAGGGCGAGTATGAGATGCTCACCAAAAAGACCGACAAAGGCACCGAGCCTGTGACGTTCGGCGATAAGCATCTTAACTCCGTGATAGTTGACAAGCAGAACAAGAACTGCCTTATGGAGATAACCTGCGACGGCTATGCAAAGGACGGTCTGCATCTGCTCATCGGCATCGGCGATGACGGAAAGATAAAGGGAATGCATTTCCTGTCGATAGGCGAAACTCCCGGTCTTGGCGCAAAGGTCGCTCAGAAGGAATATACCGATAAATATACAGGACTCAGCGTCGAGGACGACATCGAAAACGTCGATAACCTCACCGCTGCGACCTATTCTTCAAAGGGCTTGAAAAAAGCCTGCGAACAGGCAATAAATCTCTATACTGTCCATAAAGGAGAGATATTCGGATGAGCGAGGAAAGAAAGACCCTTTATGAGCTTACAAAGGGTATAATAAAAGAAAACCCCGTGCTCGTCACGCTGCTGGGTATGTGCCCGACGCTTGCGGTGACGGTGCTCGCCGAAAACGGCATCGGCATGGGACTTGCCACGACATTCGTGCTCGTGTGCTCAAACGCCGTTATCTCGCTGCTCAAAAACGTGATACCAAAGGCTGTGCGCCTGCCTTGCTTCATCGTTATCATAGCAGGCTTTGTCACGTTCATAGATTTCATCATGCAGGGCTTCCTGCCCGAGCTTCACTCGGCGCTCGGCGTTTTCTTGCAGCTGATAACCGTAAACTGCATAATCCTCGGCAGAGCAGAGGCTTTTGCCAGCCGCAATAATCTTGTCCGCTCGGTGCTCGACGGTCTGGGAATGGGTCTGGGCTTTACGCTTGCGCTGTTTGCGATGGGCTCACTGCGTGAGATATTCGGTCTCGGCAGCTGGCTTGGCATGAAAATACCCTGGCTCTGCGACCACCCGATGACGATATTCGTAATGCCCGCAGGCGGATTTTTCGTGCTGGGCTGTCTTATCGCCCTTGTCAACAAGATAGCAGGCAGAAAGCCGCCTAAGGAGATATCCTGTGAAGGCTGCCCGAACGCAGCTGCGTGCAAGGGACAGTGCAAAGTAGAGGAGGGTGCGTAAATGACGTATATTCTTATACTTGTCGGCTGCGTGTTCGTCAACAACGTCGTGCTGTCGCAGTTCATGGGCATCTGCGCATTCCTCGGAGTTTCAAAGCAGATAAAATCATCTGCGGGAATGGGCGGCGCAGTAATATTCGTAATGGTCTGCGCCACGGCGATAACCTATCCGCTCTACAAGCTGCTCGAACACTTTGAGATAACGTATCTTAAAACCGTTGCATTCATTCTTGTCATTGCGATGTTCGTCCAGCTCGTCGAGATAGTTATGAAAAAGAAGATGCGTTCGCTGTACAAAGCGCTCGGCGTTTATCTTCCGCTCATCACGACAAACTGCGCTGTGCTTGGCGTAACGCTCGGCAATATAAACAACGAATACACTTTCCTCGAATCGCTGACAAATGCGCTCGGCACAGGACTTGCATTCACGCTCGCACTTTTGCTTTTCAGCGGTGTGCGTGCGAGGATAGAGCACAACGATTTCCCCGAGGCATTCAAAGGCGTGCCCGCAACGCTCATCGCAGCGGCAATAGTTTCGGTGAGCTTTATGGGCTTTAACGGAATGCTGTAAAAAGCAGCTCACAAACAACAAAAGGAGAAAGCTCTCAGATGAGTATTTTGATAACGGTCGGGATATTTGCAGCGCTCGGACTTGTTGCGGGCGTGCTGCTGACAGTGGCATCAAAGGTCTTTGAGGTCAAGGTCGATGAACGTATAGAAAAGGTCGCAGAGGCTCTACCGCAGGTAAACTGCGGTTCGTGCGGCTTTTCGGGCTGTGCCGATTATGCAGAGGCTATCGTGACCCGAGGCGTCAAGTGCGATATGTGCAAGCCGGGCGGTGAAAAGACCGCAAAGAAGATAGCCGAGATAATGGGCGTCGAGGTCAGCATGAGCGAACCCGAGGTCGCATTCGTGCGCTGTCACGGCGACTGTCACATAACACCGCATAAATACGAGTTCGAGGGCGTGCAGAGCTGTGCCGCCTGCAACAGATTTTACAGCGGCAGCAAGACCTGCACCAGCGGCTGTCTCGGCTACGGCGACTGTGTCCACGTTTGTCCGCAGGGCGCAGTCAGTATCATCGACCGCATCGCAAAGGTCGATAAATCAAAGTGCATAGGCTGCGGTCTGTGCGTCGATGCCTGCCCTAACGGGCTTATCGTCGTGCGCAAGATATCGCAGACCGTCGATGTTACCTGCTCGTCAAAGGACATCGCAAAGGTCACACGCTCGCTGTGCGAGGGCGGCTGTGTCGGCTGTAAGATGTGTGAGAAAAACTGCGAGCACGGCGCTATCCACGTTGTTGACAATCACGCTGTCATAGATTATGATAAGTGCGAAAACTGCGGCAAGTGTGCCGATGTCTGCAAAATAGGCTCTGTTATGCGCATAGGCTGATTTGTTGAGGGAAACCCTTTTGAAAAAGGGTTATCCCTCAAACTCCCTTCCTAAAACTT
>CAMYUO010000023.1 GCA_947302065.1 uncultured Clostridia bacterium
ATCCACAGGCTTGATTTAATGAAAACTACCGACCCCGAGCTTGAGGCTTGGGGTCTTTGCTTTACGGGACAAAAGTTATGAGGGAGAATACATATAACATTAAAAAAGACACGATAAGAACGCATTTCTCGCTTGCAAAGTTTTTCTTTGTGCTTGCGGGAGCGCTTATTCTTATCGGCGGCTGCTTGTTTGCATATTACAGGTTTATACGCTCAGAGCCGCTTGATTTCTATAAAGACATCGAAAACTGCAGGGTCGTTACATACAGCGAGACGAGCACTTCTCGTTCGTACTCGGGCGGCAGCCGGACACGCACGGACTATTATGTGAATGTTTACACGCCCGATGGCGAAAGAGACATAAAACTTGCGGTAAGTCAGGAATATTACTACAAAATGTCTTTATACGACAAAAGGAATAATGTGAAGCTCTCGTTCTTCAAGACGAAGAAAGGCGGTCTGTTCCCGACGTATACGCTCGGCGTATCGGAGAGAGAAGCCGGCAGGCAGTATATGGAGTGTTATCCGCCGACGGTGGTTTACACCGTGTCTGCTGTAATTGCGTGTATTGGCGGAGTGTTCTTGATAGTCGGTCTGCTTGCTTTGCGCACGGCAAGGCAGCATAATGACGAGCTTACGGCGGAGGTCGCACAGACAGGCGTTGAGAAAAACGAAGATGACGTGTTCATGCGGGAGTTTGACGAGGCGATGCAGCGAGACAATTTCAGGCGCACGAGAAGTCCGAGAAGCCTGCGAGGAAATGTGGCAGCTGAGCCGGAAGAACAGATATCGCCGCAACAGCGTGAAGAGCTTCTGGATGAGTTCTACAAGCTGACTGCAAGCGGAAAGTATAACTACAAATCACACTGAATAAAGGAGGCGGAGAGATGTTTGTCGACAGTGCGAAGATATATGTCAAAGCCGGTGACGGCGGTGACGGAGCGGTATCGTTCCACAGGGAAAAATATGTAGCTGCGGGAGGACCCGACGGCGGCGACGGCGGAAAAGGCGGTGACATCGTCTTTAAGGTGGACAATAACCTTTCCAGCCTTATAGATTTTTCATACAAGAGAAAATACGTTGCGCAGAAGGGCGAGAACGGCTCGGCTAAAAACAGCTCGGGCAGAGGCGCTGCGGACGTTATCGTAAAAGTGCCGAGAGGTACGGTCGTAAAGGAGCTCAAGACCGGGCGCATACTTGCGGATATGTCGGGCGATGAGCCTGTCGTTATCGCAAGAGGCGGCAAGGGCGGTCGTGGAAACGCTCATTTTGCGACATCTACAAGGCAGATACCAAAGTTTGCAAAGCCGGGTTTCAGAGGCGACGAGTACGAACTGATGCTTGAGCTCAAGCTCATCGCAGATGTGGGACTTGTCGGTTTCCCGAACGTTGGAAAATCAACGCTCATCTCGGTGGTTTCGGCGGCAAAGCCGAAGATAGCAAACTATCATTTCACCACGCTGACTCCTGTGCTGGGCGTTGTGAAGATAGACGAGGGACAGTCGTTCGTAATGGCGGATATCCCGGGTCTTATCGAGGGTGCGAGTGAGGGCGTGGGACTGGGTCACGAGTTTTTGCGCCACGTTGAAAGATGCAGACTTATCGTTCACGTTGTGGACGTGTCGGGCAGCGAGGGCAGAGATCCTATCGAAGACTTTGAGGCGATAAACAAGGAGCTTGCGGGATTCTCGCAGGAGCTTGCTGATGCGCCGCAGGTCGTTGCGGCAAACAAGTCGGACATGGCATCGCCCGAACAGATAGAAACTTTCAGAAAGTATATCGAAAGCAAGGGATACAGGTTCTACGAGATATCTGCGGCAACAACGCAGGGCACAAAGGAGCTTGTTTTCGGAGTATGGGAGGAGCTTGCAAAGCTGCCGCCCGTAAAGCAGTTTGAGGCTCAGCCGCTGACAAGAGAGGAGCTGGACGCAAAGCTGCTTTCAAAGAAGGAATTCGAGGTCACTGTCGAGGACGGCATCTATTTTGTCGAGGCAGACTGGCTGTGGGATATCGTCAGAGTTGCAGATATGGACGATTATTCGTCCTTGCAGTATTTCCAGAACGTGCTGCGTTCAAGCGGCATAATCGACAAGCTTGAAGAAATGGGCATCAACGAGGGCGACACAGTTGCAATATTCGACTTTGAATTTGAGTATGTAAGATAATAAAAAGGAGGAGTTCCTACGCAGATAAAGCTGACAGACCGTGATGCACTGCAATATTCACCGCTTGCGCTGGCTTTTATAGGCGATTCTGTCTATGAGCAGCTGGTGAGGGAAAGGCTTATACTTAAAGTGAACACCACTGCCAATGTGCTGCACAAAATGGCTGTGGAGAGGGTGTGTGCCGAGTATCAGTCGGCTGCTGTGCACGAGCTTATCGACAAGGGCGTGCTCACCGAGCAGGAGACAGAGGTCTACAAGCGCGGCAGGAACACCAATGGCATAAATGCGCCGAAACATTCATCGGTGGGAGAGTACCGCAGTGCGACAGGTCTTGAGACGCTGTTCGGCTTTCTGAAGCTGACGGACAGGACAGAGCGCATCGAGGAACTGTTCTCGATGATATGGGAATATGGCGAGGAAAAGGAAAGTAACTAACAGTCACAGACTTAACAATATCGAAGGAGTGAAAACTAATGTCAGGTCATTCAAAATGGGAAAACATTAAAAGGAAAAAGGGTGCGACTGATGCCGCAAGAGCAAAGATATTCACCAAGATAGGCAGAGAGATCGCTGTCTGCGTTAAAGAGGGCGGTGCTGACCCTGCGGGAAACGCAAGACTGCGTGACCTTATCCAGAAAGCAAAGTCAAACAACGTTCCTAACGACAACATCGAAAGATGCATAAAGAAGGCTGCGGGCGACGGCGACAAGAACAACTACGAGCCTATGGTATATGAGGGCTACGGTCCGTCGGGAGTTGCAGTTATCGTTGAATGTCTGACAGACAACAAGAACAGAACAGCCGGCGACGTTCGCCATTTCTTTGACAAGTTCGGCGGCAACCTCGGTACATCGGGCTGCGTATCGTTCATGTTCTCGGACAAGGGCGAGGTCGTTGTTGAGAACAACGGCGCTGACGAGGACAAGATCATGGAGGACTGCTTTGAGGCAGGTGCAGACGATTTCAACATCGACGATGATGTTATCGAGATCGCTTGCGGTCCGAACGATGTTCACGCTGTAAGAGAGGCTCTCACAGGCATGGGCTACAACGTGCTCTCTGCTGAGGCTGCTAAGGTGCCGTCAAGCTACACCACTCTCACGGACGAGGACGCTGTCAAGAAGATGAAGCTGCTGCTTGAAAACCTCGAGGACGATGATGACGTTCAGAACGTTTATCACAACTGGGATATGCCGGAAGAGCCAGAAGAAGATTAAGAAGCAAGAGGCAAGATGCTTGGGAAACCAAGTTCTTGCTTCTTTTTATAGCAGTCCGCAGCCTGCGCATTTCTTGACAAGCGGTGAAATATGTGATATACTCACAACAGCATAAAAGGGGGAGAAAACCTATGAGCTTGGACGACAAAGATATGTTCGATGAGGAGAAACAGGAGCACAAGGCGAAGCGCACGCCGGACGGGCGGGATCTTGCGTCGCTCGAAAAGCCTGCGGTATCAAACAGAAGAACAAATGTGCTGATAATACTCGCAATGGCTGTTGTTATCGGCATCATCGCATTTATTGTCTACAAGGTGATAATCGGCAGGGATCTGACCGATGAAAAAGGCTGGAAAAAGTTCGAGACGGACAGTTTCAGCATTACGATGCCCGATGTTCTCAAGGAAAGCGACAAGATAAGCGAGAGCGATCCCGATTACACAAAGCTCGGGTTTTACACGAGCGAGAAGATAGCGGTATACGTCACAAAGGCATCGCTCAACGAAGATGAAAAGTCGATCATCAAGACAAGCGGCATAGAAGCGATCAAAAAGAACATGATAAAGCAGGGCGGCGAGCAGATAGTAAACGGTCAGCCTCTTGACCCGAAAGAGCTCGGGGACAAGATATATGTTGAGTTCCCTGCGACAAAGGATGGCTACATCGAGGTCACAGATCTGTTGTGGGAAGTTGATGCGACGCTCGTTACAGAGAATGCTGTGTACGAGATCGAGGTATACTGTCCCGAGCAGGACAAGGACATCTACCGTGATTCGATGGTCAAATGGATAGAGTCGTTTGAGGTAAAAGAATAAGCATTTTGCGGCTGCCTTTCCGGCAGCTGTTTTTTTGTAAAAAAGCCGTTGACTTTACACAAAAGCTATGATATACTTTGTCTAATAAAAGTAATGGGGGTCGGTCAAATGAGATGTCAGTATTGTGGACGTGAGTCACAGCCCGGGCAGGTATACTGCGAATGCGGTCACCCGGTGAGTCTTTCGCAGGGTGCAGACCCGTATGCATCATCAAGAGGTTTTGATGCGCCGCCGTCGGATTACGACAGGAACTGGTACACGCCTGACGGCAGGAGCCTTTCATCGCTTGAAAAGAAATCGGGAATGGGCGTTGGCGGAAAGATAGTTATTCTGCTGCTGGTGGTTGCACTGCTTGGTGTGGGCGCATTTGTTGCGTTCAAGATAATAACGGGCAGAGATGTTCTTAACGAGGACAGCTGGGAAAAGCGTGACCTTTCAAAAGGCTCGATAACTTTGCCTAGCGCAATGAAAGAGAGCGACAACATCATTGAGCTGAACAATCAGTATAGCAGGATAGGATTTTTCACGAGCGACAAGGCAGCTGTTTACCTGCTCGAATTACAGATTCCTGCGGATCAGAAAAACCTTTTGCAGACGCAGCAGGGACTGAACACTATCAGACAGAACCTTATTGCGACGAACAAGCGCAGGAAGATAAACGGCTACCAGCTCGATCCGAAGGAGCGTGGAGAGTTTATCTTTGTTGAGTACCCTGCGACAAAGAAGAACTACATCAAGAGCACAGACGACGTGTGGGTGGTGAACGCATCACTCGTGACGGCGAACGGGCTTTATGAAATGGAAGCGTACTGTCCGAAAGCTGAAAAGGACAAGTATCTTGAATCAATGTACAAATGGCTTGAATCGTTCAAGCCATACTAAAATGAAAAAACGCAAGGCTGCCGTTATTGGCAGCCTTTTTGTGCTTTATCGGGCAAAATAATAGATAATGCCGTAGATGACGCTGGCAAGGGTGCCGTAGAGGATAACGGGTCCGCTGATGATGAAAATTTTTGCGCCGAGACCGAGTATCCAGCCCTCTGTTTTGAACTCAAGGGCGTTCGCAAAGCCCGTAATCGGCACGAGTGTGCCTGCGCCTGCGTGTTTGGCTATCTTTTCATACCAGCCGAGCGCTGTGAGCAATGCCGACAGAAATATCAGCGTGACCGAGACGGCAAGCGATGCGCTTTTGCGTTCGAGACCGAGAGATGAAAACATATCGAGCAGTGACTGCCCGAGGGTGCATATCAGACCGCCGAAGAAAAACGCTTTTGGCACGGTGATATACCATTTTGTGCCCTTTGATGCTCTTTTGCACATCTGCGAATAGCCCTGTCTGCTGATGCCGATATCCATAATAAAAAACCTCCGTATGACCTTTTTCAAGGTTATTGTACGGAGGTTTTGCTGTTTTATGCGTTTGGTTTTGCCGTTGTGGCTGCGGGAGTTTTCTTATCCGCTGCGGTCGTAGTTTTGGCTTTCGCTTTCTGTTTTTCGTCCTGTTTCTTTTTGAAGTCCTCGGTGAGCTTTTTGAGGTCGGGCAGCTTATCACGGGTGATGGTGATGTTATTGTTATACATCGTTTGCAGCTGCTGCTTGGTGTTATACTTTTCGCTGAGCGTGCCGTCCTCGTTCATCAGGAAATTTCCGCCCCACTGACCTATGTAAGTCCACATCGCTTTTTCATCGGCGATGCTCTGTATCGACGGCAGGTTGCCGCACTCGCTTATTGCGACGGGCTTTTTCTTTGAGATGCTCTGCAAGAACAGCAGGCTGTTTACGTTGCCGTCGGTGCTGCCCTCGTCATAGATATCCACCGAGATGATATCGCACATACTGTCGCCGACATACCAGCCTGCGTTCTGTGCGCTCCACACCCAGATGAGATTATTCAGCTTATGATACTGCGTCTGACGGGTATACATCAGAGTCCACAGCCATTTGTATGATTTTTCGTCCTTACCCCACCAGAAATAGCCGTTGCTTGCCTCGTGCAGAGGTCTCCAGATAACTGTGATGCCTTTATCTGCGAGCTGTTTGAGCTTTTCTGAAACGGTGTCGATATCGTTGACCAGCGCAAGGCACTCGGAGGATATCTTTTTCTCCTGTTCGAGCTTGCGTATCTGCTCTATCGGCATTGTGGCTATCTTTTCGGCGGTCACGGCTTTTGAAAGGTCAAAGTCCGTTTCGCTCGCATAGTAGCTGCTTTTGCCCATCGGTGCGGACCAGTGCCACATATATCCGACAAGTCCGCCGTCAGCAGCAAACTTTTCTGCACATTCAAGCTCGGTGTTCTTTGCGGGGTCGGTGCTGCCTGTCATGAGCATCATATCACCGAAGCGGACAGCAGGGTGCTTGCCTGTGGTCTGATAGATAAGGTCGCTCTCGGCGGTCGTGCCGACAGAGTCGTGCTGACCGAGGATAACGTTCTTTCCGTAGCTGGTGCACAGGTAATCGTAGACAGCCTGAGTACCGATATCTGCATTTTTGTTTGAAAGTGCAGGGTCAGCAAGCGCAAAGCTGATATTCGTGATATCCTCGCTCGCTTTCATCCAGCAGTAGTCGATGTCTGTTTTCGGGTCGGCGGTTTCAAGAGACATGGTATGTTTGCCCTTGTCGAGATAGTTGTTCTTGACGGTGATTATCTCAAAATGCCCGTTGCCTGTGGTGGTGAACTCGCTGAGGCGCTTGCCGTCCATGAGCAGAGCGTTCCTGGTCGGCTTGTCCGTTGCAAGCACTATCGCTGCGTGATAATACTGTGCCGCAGGAAGCTCGAACTCCATGCTCCACTGCTCGGGCTTGGTCATGCCTGTGACATAGCCTTTGCCGAGATAGCCCTCACGGGTCGATGCCATTTTTGCAGTGCCTGTGAGCTTGGCGCTCTCTGCCTGTTTGGTCACGGCGTACTTTGTATAGCTCATATAGTCACCGATGACGACCTTTTCCATGATCTCGGGAACGGTGGTCTTTTTGGTGGTGTCCTCAGACGCCGATGTAACGGTCGTGGTGACCTGTGAAGAAGTGTCGGAGCTTGATTCCTCAGCTAACTGGCTGTTGGTATTGATGTTGCTGCCGCAGCCCGATGCGCCTATCGCAAGAGCAAGTGCAAGGGCAAGTGACAGACACCTTGATTTTCTCATTAAGATACAGTCCTTTCCAAAATAACTGCCCAAAGATGTTTATTATTTCTCTTTCGGCAATTCACACACAGCTATTATAGCACATTTTTCCGCATCTTGCAACCCCTGCGGCGAGCGCACGCAAATGCGACAAAAAACGTGTGCAGTTTATGCTAATATATGAACGCAGACCAAGTGATATGAAAGGACTGATGAAAATGGGTGTGCAGATAATTGCGGCGGGCAGGGTGCTTTGTGCGAAGCTGACAGGTGACATAGACCACCACACCGCCAGACAGATGCGGTGCGAGATAGACATTGCTGTCCGTGAGAATGATGCGCAGGAACTTATCCTTGATTTTTCGGGCGTGACGTTTATGGACTCATCGGGGATAGGTCTTGTTATGGGCAGGTACAAGCTGATGAACGAAAGGCAGGGCAGGCTGGTCATAGCAAAGACGCCGGGCTACATCGGCAAGGTGATGAGGGTCGCAGGCATAAGCAGGCTCGCAAAGGTGGTCAACGATTATGAACTGCCGAAGCAGACGGGGGAGGTGATGAAAATTGAAACGACCAATTAACGAGATGAAAGTCGTTTTTCCCAGTTTATCTGAAAATGAGCGCTTTGCTCGAATTGCAGTCAGTGGTTTCCTTTCATTTGCTGACCCTAAAATTGATGAACTCGCAGACATCAAGACAGCGGTCAGCGAGGCGGTCACAAACTGCATCGTGCACGGATACCCTGACACCATCGGGAAAATAGAGCTTGCGGTGAGGGTTTTTGAGCAGGGCAGAGTGAGAGTGAGGATAAGCGACAAAGGCTGCGGCATCGAGGACATAGAAAAGGCGATGCAGCCGCTTTTCACGACCAAGCCCGATGAGGACAGGGCAGGTCTGGGATTTGCAGTTATGGAAAGTTTTATGGACAAGATAAAGGTGACCAGCAGGCTTGGAAAGGGCACGACTGTCGTGCTCGAAAAGACGCTCGGCACACGGGACAGGTTATGAGCACAAAGCAGCCGCTTGCAGAGGAGAACCTCGGGCTTGTTCACCTGTGCGCAAACAGGTTCAGAAACAGAGGCATCGAATATGATGAGCTTTACTCGGCAGGATGTGTAGGTCTGCTCAAGGCGGTCAAGGCGTTCGACAGCGGCAGGGGAGTTGTGTTCTCGACCTACGCTGTGCCTGTGATACTCGGCGAGATAAAGCGGCTTTTCCGTGACGGCGGCACGATAAAAGTTTCACGCAGCATAAGGGAGCTTTCGCTGCGGCTGTCGAGGATAAGGCAGGACTTTGCGCTGAAAAACGGCTGTGAACCGACGCTTTCGCAGCTTGTGCAGCTTTCGGGTGCAGACGAGGAGAGCGTGACGCTGGCGCTGAACGTGAGCTGTGCGCCGATGAGCCTTACAGAAGAAAACGAGGACGGCACTCGGCAGATAGATGTTCCGACCGACCCGCCCGATGAGGAGATAACAGAGCGGCTCTCGCTGCGGCAGGCGCTTGGCTCGCTCGATGACAGGGACAGGCAGCTGATATGCCTGCGCTATTATAAAAACCTCACGCAGACACAGACTGCAAGGGTGCTTTCGATGACACAGGTGCAGGTCTCACGGCGTGAAAAAAAGATACTCGCTGCGCTCAAAAACAACTTACTGTAAACAGAATATCAACAATAATTGACTTTTGGTCAAAACGGCGAAAGTATACTGTTATCGTTGACTTTATACTCGTTTTGTTATATAATTTATCGTGACAGAATGTACGACAAAACAAAACGAGGTGTATCTATTTATGAAGAAAAGAATTTTGGCTTCTGCGCTGGCGGTATGTATGCTGTTCGGCTCGGCGGCGGCTCTGCCGGAGGGTTTCCTCGGTGAGAGCACAGTAATTACGGCGAGTGCGGCGATGAATACTTCCTTTTATCAGCTCAGCGACGGAACATACCGACTCAAGACCTGCACGGGAACTGACACGTCGGTGACTCTGCCGTCAACTTATGAAGGCAAGGCGGTCACAGATGTCGGAGGAGTTAAATCCACAGGTGCGGACAGCGGAATCAGTGTTTTTTCAAGGCTGGGTATGAATAATACCACGCTGACCCAGCTGGTAGTGCCGAGTTCTTACAAGACGCTCAGCGCAAGCGCTTTTGCGGACTGCACTGCGCTCAAAAGCGTTACGCTCAGCACTGGGCTTGTAAAGATAGGCGACAATGTGTTCGGCAGCGATACGGCACTTACGAGCATAACTATCCCGTCGACAGTTACAAGCATTTCTTCCAACGCTTTCAATGGCTGTACGGCGATGACAAGCATCAATGTTGCATCGGGCAGCAGTTCGTATTCTTCAAGCGACGGTGTGCTTTATAATAAGGCACAGACTGCGCTGATAGCTGTACCTGCGAAAAAGACAAGCATCAACGTACCGGGTACGGTACAAACAATACCTTCGATGGCTTTTTCGGCAAATATCACTTCGGTGACTCTCAACGAGGGAACTAAGACTCTTGATACGTGGGCTTTCATCAACTGCAAGAACATGACGAGCATCACTATCCCTGCGAGCGTGACATCTATCGGTCAGCAGGCGGTCGGATATTACCACGCAAATGGTGAGAGCACCGACCCTGAGACTAAGAAAACCGGCTTTGTCATCAAGGGCTACACAGGCTCTGCTGCGGAGTCTTATGCAAAGAACAACGGCTTTACTTTCCAGTCTATCGGAACTTCCTGCACCCACACCTGGGGAACGACTCCGTCTTGGACATGGGACGGCATATCCTCGGCAAAGGCAACATTCACCTGCACAAAGTGCGGCGGCAAGCAGGATGTAAATGCTTCGATAACGAACGCTGTCACAAAGGCTGCGACCTGCTCGGCAAAGGGCACAAGGACATATACCGCAAAGGTGACCGTCAACGGCACTAACTACACAAATCAGAAAACTGCGGACATTGCGATAGATTCAAATGCGCACAGCTGGAACACGACTGCATCGTGGACTTGGAACGGCTATACCTCTGCGACTGCAAAGGTGACCTGCAAGCTCAACAGCAGCCACACGCAGTCCGCAGCTGCGACGATAACAAGTGCTGTGACAAAGGCTGCGACCTGCGCAGAAACAGGCGTGAGGACTTACACAGCAAAGGCAACAATCGACGGAAAAAACTACACAGACACCAAGACTGAAACTATTCCGAAAGATTCAAGCAAGCACGTATGGGGAACGACTCCGAGCTGGACATGGAATGGCTATTCCTCGGCAACGGCGGCGCTGACCTGTTCAAAGTGCGGCAGCAAGAAGACTGCGACTGCGACGATAACAAATGCAGTTACAAAGGCTGCGACCTGCGCAGAAACAGGCACGAGGACATACACCGCAAAGGCAACAATCGACGGCAAAAACTACACAGACACCAAGACTGAAACTATTCCGAAAGATTCAAGCAAGCACGTATGGGGAACGACTCCGAGCTGGACATGGAATGGCTATTCCTCGGCAACGGCGGCGCTGACCTGTTCAAAGTGCGGCAGCAAGAAGACTGCGACTGCGACGATAACAAATGCAGTTACAAAGGCTGCGACCTGCGCAGAAACAGGCACGAGGACATACACCGCAAAGGCAACAATCGACGGCAAAAACTACACAGACACCAAGACTGAAACTATTCCGAAAGATTCAAGCAAGCACG
>CAMYUO010000024.1 GCA_947302065.1 uncultured Clostridia bacterium
AATCTGAAAAGTTTCACTAAATAAAAATTTAGTGAAACTAAGGAGAGCTATAATTATTTACGGGGCGGAACTGCTTTGATCGGCTTATTTCGGTGTTCTTTCAATGCAGCTTTGATATCTTTGCTTTGATCATTAGTTCGAATTGTTTCGCTATTTTATTATCGTGTCAATTGAATAATAATAATCGACCGGAATCTCTGAACAAATAATCAGAACTTCCGGTCAATTTTTTAGTTAGTCTTATTCATCAGAAAACAAACTCTTTGCCGCAGCCAAGTTTGAATGAATAAATGTAGCAGCTTTTTATATTTGCTTTTTCAATTGAGCCATCTGTGTTTTCAGTACCAAGTATCAGTTCAAGCGCTGCTTTGTAAAACTCAAGCTGAGTACCGTACTTATCCATATCAGCCTGGCTTTTGAAATTATCTGTTTTATAATCCACGATCACATAGCCGTCAGATTCTTTGAACACGCAGTCTGCAATACCTTGTATGATTCCGTCAGCGCCTGTGATAGAATTATACTTTTCGCTCACGCTTATGTCTTTCATTGCTACCATGAATTTCTTTTCACGCATGAGCTCATCAGAGTTTTTCATACGAGCATAGAAATCTGATGTAAAGAACGCTGCAACTCTGTCAATATATACGCCTGAAGCTTCTTTTGGCGTGAAATATCCAAGTTCTGTAAGCCTGGTTAGTTCATTTTTAACGCTGATCTCAGCTAATGAAAAATCTGCCAATTCCATAAATCTGTGTGTAAATGTGCCTCTTTCTGCGCCTGTCAGCTTAGATTTGTTTTCGTCGAGCTTAGGCAAACTTGGGAAAAAGTCAGGATTGAAGCCTATTGCATCACCCTTATCATCTGCAGATGCTGTTGTTATCGCTTTTTGCTCGTTCTCAAACCGGACTATCTCTGTTACTGACAGCTTGGACGGCAGCATCGCTGTATCCTGTTCCCTGCTGAGTCTATCAGCTTCGCTGGTATATATTCCCTGCAGTTTTGACACCAGATTTGGCACAAACGCTGTTGTCTTTTTTTCTGCTGTTTCAGCGGCTTGCATATCATCATGTGTCAACCTTGACATTGTCAGATTAATTTTCGGCTTTGATGGTCTGCACAATATCTCATCAAGTTCGTCTTTGTCAACGAGCTGTGACTTCTTATCTTCGTTGCTGTCATCTCTGAGCCAGTCTGAAAACTCTTTCCCGAGATTAGCAAAGCTGAGTCCGCACATCAGCCAGCTGAGCATGTTATCGTATGAACTGATGCACTCTATAAGCTCGTCATTATTGCTGCATCTATCAGCATTTACAATCACATTTTCGATCCTTGTTTTTCCGCTTGTGGGAGTTGATATTCGGTTACATTTAGGTGAAACTGATATAAACAGTTTTTCTCTCGCTCTTGTGCAGCCTACATATAAAAGGCGCAGTCTTTCGCTCTTTTCTTCAAGTGTGTTCTGTTCGGCAAGCTTTTTATGCAGTATATTGGTTTTTACCATATGGTGAGCGGCATCTGTGAGCTCGAATGAAAAACAGCTGGTGTCGTCTTCACGGTCTGATACCTTATAATGCATAAATACATCAGCTTTGGAGTTGTTACCGCTGCTGTGCGAAAGGTCACACAGGAATACATATGGAAATTCAAGACCTTTTGATGCGTGAAACGTCATTACGTTGATGCACTCGCCGGATGCAGTTATCCTGCCTGCCTGCTTGAATGCCTTGTCATTGCTGTAAACTGAATCGATATATCTGAGGAATCCCGAAACGCCCTCGTTGCCTGACTGCTCATAATCTCTTGCATATTGCAGGAACAAAAGCAGATTAGCACGTTTCTTGCTGCTTTCAAGGTACAGAGACATCACGCTGAGCAGATCGGTAGCATCAAAAATGTATCTTATGAGCTTTTCAAGGTCCGTGCTCATTGCTCTGTAAACAAAGTTTTCGATCATCTCATATGTCTGCGAACACTTTTTCTGAAGATCTTTATCATCATCAAAGACTCTCTCATATTCAAAATCGTCAGTCTCTTTGTTGATGTATGAGTAATGAGCGTTTGATATTACGGAATAGATTCCGTTGAGTACTTTGGTGTCTTTTCTGATGCGCTTTTGATGTATCTTCAGCATTTCCGTTGCAGAATAATTGAATACAGGTGACATTAGCATTGATGCCATGGCTATATCGTTGAGCGGGTTATCTATGACTCTGAGGATATTCAGCGCCAGCGTTATCTCGCTTGCTTTGAGATAGCCCTCTGAATCCTGAGAAAATGCTTTAAGTCCGACATCTTCAAGAGCTTTTGCCATCTGTGAAACGCTGTCGTTAGTCTGGAAAAGCACGCAGATATCGCTTGGTCTGCAATGCCGCATCTTTTCGCTCTTCTCGTCCCTTACGGTGTAACCTGAGTCGGCAGCAAGCATACTCTTGATCTTTTTGGCAATGAGATACAGCTCATCGCTGTATTTTGACTTGTCAAAGAACTGATCACGCTCTAACAGCAAAAGCTCTACGGATGAATCGTTATCGCCGTCAGCGACCTGCGGATAGTATTTTGCACCAAATCTCAGCTCCTGTGAACTGTCGTAATCAACTCCGCCGAGTTTGTGATACATTATCTTTGAGAAGATAAAATTGACAAAGTCTATTATGCCTTCCCTGCTGCGGAAATTCTCCTGCAGATTGATAAGGCACAGATCATCATAGCCCTTGTCCGCATCACAAACAGTTTTGCTGAAAAGCTCAGGGTTTGTCTGTCTGAACCTGTATATTGCCTGTTTGATATCGCCAACAACAAAAGCGTTGCTGCCCATGTGTTCTAGGTCATCACCATCGGATAACGCACGGAAAATAAGTTCCTGCAGATTGTTCACGTCCTGGAATTCATCAATAGTGATAAGCTTATAAATGCCGCTCGAGCGTATATCTTCGCACAGCGGTGTGCGAACTACCCTGCCGTCTTTCATCTCGACAAGAAGATCCTTGGTCATCATTTCAACGTCAGAGAAATCAACAGCATTTCTTTCAAGCTTTGCCTCATACATCAGTTGTTCGATGCGTTCAACGGAGTTAATAAGTATATCGAATATATGCGCAGTCTGTGTTAAGTTTTCTTTAATTGCTTTGTCAGACAGGAATCCCCTGCTTTTGATATCCGCAAACCCGTCTCTGATCGAAACAGTCAGTTCACTTGCCTGTGAGCACATATCAACAATCTGAGAGCGCTCACCGACATCAGTCTGATCCAGAAGTTTATTCTTTCGCAGATATGGCTTTGTAAAATTAAGGTCAGTCCATCTGAGGAACTCATTAGTATCAGATACATCATATGCTTTTGACAGATTATCAATGTATTCTGCGATCTGATCGCATACTGCAGTCAGAGACTTATAAAAAGTAGCCGTTTGCTTATAAACCGAGAGCTTGCTGCAAAGCACAGTCAGAGCATCAAACTGCTGCTTAATTACGTCTATTTTGTCCGTTACTGCCTTGCGGTACTCCCCTATTGCTTCATCTATGAGCTTTTCATCTGTGTACTGTGCTTTTGCATCAGCTACCCACTGTTCACGGAACGGTATCGTTCTTATAAACACATAGATCCGTCTGAGTACATCCTTGATCTTTCTGTGTTCGCCATCAAAGGCGTTATAAAGTTCACCGTATGTATTTTCATCTTTGCTGCAGAGCTCTTCCATTGTTTCTGTATAGGCTCTGTCAAAGAGCATAGGCTCGGTAGCTTCATCAAGTATCTTCAGACCGCTTTGAAACTCAAAGCTTGAGATGTTATCTTTTACAAATTCAAGGCAGAATGAGTTGATCGTTGAAACCTTTGCAAACTGCAGATCATTTTTCTGCTCGAGCAGCCAGCGGCTCCTTTCGGATTCTCGTGCATCAGGTGATGAAAAGCATTTTACAAGCTCTTTGTCAATTGCATTGTTAAGCTTGACTCTCATCTGCGCTGCTGCTTTGGTAGTGAATGTTACCGCAAGCAGATTCTGCGCAGGTATCTTATTGTTTTCATCAAGCAAAAGCTGAGAGAGTCGCTCGATGAGAACTGTTGTTTTTCCGCTTCCGGCGGCAGCAGACACAACTATACCTGTGTGACGTTTATCTATTGCTTGTTTCTGCGAATCGGTCCAGCCGAAATTGCCCATCAGGACTCACCTCCTTTGCTGTCTTCAATGATCTTGTCTATAGCCGATCTGTATTTGTCTCTGAGTGATTGTTTGTCATCTTCTATTCCCGAAGCATCAGTATATTTTTCTTTTGCGCAGACGGTCCTGTAATCACAGTAACTGCAGATATTTCCGACAGGCTCTGCTGAAAACTGTCCTTTTTCCAAAGCATTTCCGAATTCTACAACTTTATTCTGTGCATACTTTCTGACCGCATTAAATTCATCCGGACTTATGGTACCGGATTTCTTGCTGTCAAACGGAGCATAGGCTAGATCGGTGTTTGTGCCGTTATCATACGTTGTAAGAATATCTTTTTCATTTGGTATCAATCCCTTGGGTCTATATGCCTTCAGAATATTCTTTTCTTCAGTTTTTCTATGTTCTGATGCCGGCACGATATCATCTCTGAAACTCTTGATATTCTCTCCGAATGACATATATTCAATACCGGTAGGTACTGCGACACCGTCTTTGTTTTCGCTCTTGAGGTATGCATCAAGGTAAACAAGCATCTGCAGGTTAAGACCACACGCAAGATGCTCCTCGTCAAGAGTGATCTTACCTGTCTTATAGTCAATGATCCTCACATATTCATTACCGTTTGCAACGACTGAATCGACACGGTCGATTGAGCCTGTGACACTGAGAGTTCTGCCGTTGTCTGTCTCAAATCTGATGACCCTTCCGCTTTCGCTGCGTCCGAAATCATACTCGGTAGAAACAGGCGTATATGCAGAAGAAAGCAGTTCGGCCTGAACGTATTTCACTATCGTATATGTGATATCTTTCAGAAGCTTATATTCGTATTCAAATATCTTTGACTTTCCGAAATCGCTGTTGAGCGTGTCAGTATAATACTCATCAAAGCATTGCTCTATAAGCTGCCTGATTATCTCATCGGTGCTGTCGTTATCAGTGAGCAGGAAATGCTCTCCGGCGTCATTCTTATGAGAAAAGATAGTTTCAAGAGCCTTGTGTACAAGAGTTCCCTTATGGCGAGAACTCATATCCATGACTTCAACAGGCTGGAGCTTGAGACCATACTTGCAGAAATAGCTGAATGGACACTTGTAGTATGTATCTATCTGTGATGCAGAGATAACTGCGTTGTCATTCTTGAAAAACGTCTCTGCGCATATCTCACTGTCAGCGTGTGTTTTAAGGCTCTCAAACAGCTTGTCAGAGCCGCTGCTCAGCCTTATGAGCTTTGAAGCATATTCTGTGCTGCCCAGTGACATTTTGATTGCCGCAACACTTGGGTCTGCATCTCTGAAATGCTCTATCGCAGTGTGAAAAGCAGTTTTAGCTGATGTACAGAAGAATTCAAGAGGTATCTCGGAGATCTTTTCATCTTTTATATCATCAAAACTCTTAAGAACGTCTGTGATGAGCGACGACGGCAGCTTTTCTTCACCTGTCAGATCAGCATTTACATATGTAAGATAGAGCTTGTCTGTTGCGATAGAAACTGCATTATAGCAAGACAGTTCTTCTCTCATAAGCACGTTTCGCACATCACCAGTGAACATGCCAAAATCACCGTCAACACCTTTGAGTGCAGTCATAAGCTGAGTCATATCAACACGGGAAAGCAAGCTGCTGTTCGTTACTGCCTTTGGAAAAACTCCGTCGTTTACCTGACAGATAAACGCAGCTTTGATATTGCTCAGTCTTGAATGCGATGCATCTGCGATCCTTATGCAGTCCATTTTCTGAGGCGGATTTGAAACGCTCATCTGAGAGACCATGACTCTGAAAAGCTCATAGAACTGACGAAGCGAGATGCTGTCGTTTTCAAGTATATCATAGATAGATTTTACAGCAGAAAGAATCGAATTCCACAGCTGGCGCAGACCTCTTGAAAGCTCTATCTGCGTGTCATTGCCGCTGAGCGAGGCAGTTCTTACAACAGAATAAGTCCTCTGAGATACTTTCATCTCGTCGAGCAGCTCAAAGAAAGCCTCGCACATTTCGCTTGCAGGTATCTCTTTGCCGCTGCATTTTGCTTTTAGTTTCTCAAACGGGTCGATGATACGCTTCCTGAGTGTTTCTATCGATTTGACATGTGCAAGCATACTCTCTTGCTTGACAGTTGATAGATCAAGCCCGAAGTATTCTTTCTGCCACATATCGCCGTCTATGTTCCATTTCAGGCAATACTGTTCTATGTTGTTGGCGTTATGTTTGTTCGGCGAAAAGAACGGTGATTTTACGAGTTTGAGGATATTCTCCGTTTTATAATGCCTTGATGTTATGCAATTGAATACTGCCGTAAAATAATGCACGATCGACGAGGCAGAGATCCTGTCCGCCTGATCTATGAAATACGGTATATCATATCTTTCAAGGGTGCTTTCAAACACGCTGCTGCCTTCCTGAAGATTCCTCAGGATAACAGCCATATCGGAATACTTGTAGCCTTGCTGTGCAAGATGCTTTATCTGCGCACAAACAAAAGCCGCCTCGTTGTACACATCATCAGCATTGAGCACTCTGACATTTTCGCATTTATCGATAAAAGGCGTTTTTGACACGTTGAGCAGATTCTTGCCGACATAAGCTATATCAGCCTTATAATCGGCACTTTCAGCAGTTTTAATGATCTCATAGCCCTTGTTAGATGCCATTGATCTGAGCATACCGAACGTCATCTCGGGCAGTCTGAAAGGGTGTATGCTGTGCTTGACGGCATCTGCATCAATAACAAGAGATACAGTAACATTGTCTGCCTGCGCAAAGCAAAGCTCGATCATTTTCAATTCATCGTGAGTAAAGCTTGAAAAAGCGTCAATAAACACATCAGTGCCTTTGAAGAACGAATTTTCACGGGCGTTCTTTACCGCTGCGCCTATGCTTGTAACAGAGTCATGCAGTCCGGCTTGCTCAAGGCAAAGCATATATTCAGCATATATCCTGCTGATATCGGTCATTTTCTGTGCAAGGTTGCCGCTGAGTTTAAGTGCCGCAGCAGCTGCTATCTCGCTTGTAATGCCGCTTTCCCTCATTTGTTCAACGAGAGAGATCAGCTGGCTGATAAAGTTACCCTTTTCGAGACCTTTTTTATCTGCAAGCTTTGTGTAAAAACATATCTGATTCTTAGCCCTGAGAGCTTTGACCGCTTTATACATAAGTATCAGCTTGGCATTCTCCCCTGCTATCCCTGTTCCGCTGCAGCCGCCGTATTTGTTTTCAAGTAACTCTGCGAGCCTGTTGAAACCGGCTGTGGTTATTTTATTGAATTTGACAGGACCGAGCCTGTTATACAGCATCTTATCATATTCAAACGAAAACTGATCCGGAATGATAACGACAACATTCTTGCCGCTTTTTGAAGCATCTTCAATGCTCTCAACGAACAGCTCTTTACGATCACTCGTAACTCCGCCGTTAATGAATCTGATCATTTTATCACAGCCTTTCCCGATATTTTCCTACTATGATTATATCACACAGCAAGAATGATGTCAACGGAAAAATGCTTTTAACTGTACGATAATATGTACAGTTAATCGAACCAGCTGCATATCATGTCAAATATTCCGCATCTGAATTCGATATCTTCACTTTCGTCTTTTATTATGGTGATGCCGTCGTCATCGCATACTGTAGCAAACAGCGACTCCCCTGTTATAAACCAACTTTCAGTCAATGGCTTGCCGTCAAAAGCAACATTTGCAATAATAACCGCGCATACACCGATAATAATCGCCATTTTGAGTCTTTTGAATATGTTTATCATAACAACCTCCGGTTTCTTGATAACTGGATTATTGACTAATAAATGCGTTTTATTCATGTTAATGAAAACTGCTTTGGTCGTACATCTGTGTCGCCTCACCGCCGAGCGTTTCGGTGTAGGGAAGAATAACAGATATTGTGGGGGGCTGACGACCGAGTCTTTTCTCAGCCATGTTGACCCTCCATTTGTGAATATATGATAAAAGCGCCCTGCAGCCGACATCAGTGTCGGTCGCAAAAGTGCTTATAAACAATATTGAATTATCGTGCAGATTACAAGAAAAGATGCACGATAGGCATAAGAAAACCGCCTAACAGCGTTAAGCGGTTTAGTCGTTATTCTGTTTTCTTTGCAGATTTAAGTCCAAAGCAATTAAAATCACATTTTCATATGATACATCTTCGCCATTTTTGATATAATCAATTACTTTTTGAATATCTCCATCGGATTTTAAGTCATTAAGGACACCAAGAATAAACTCTGGGTCTTTAGATATACTCTCGAGCAGCTTTGAAAGCTCTAACGCTTTTTCACTCCGTAAATTTCCATTACGGAAATAACAATAATCAGGATAAGTCATTCAATCAGGTCCTTTCCAATGACTCTGTAATTTCCAAAGCCTTTATTTTCAACCGTGTAAATGTAATCACCAATATGCTTCTTTATTACCCTTCTCTTGCCAAAATGCTGCATACTTATCTGTATACGGTTTCCCTCCGGATTAATTATACCATTTTTGCCTGATTTGTCAAGCACTTTTGATTCCAGCTCTTTCGCCTGCTCAGGAGTGTTTACGGTCGCCTTGCTCTGCTCATTAATGGCTTCTGCCTGCTCCGGTGTCAGCCTGGTCGCCGTTGCCGCCTCGGAAGCTGAGGCGTATTCATAGCGACCTTCGAGCGCTGCACACCACGGACAGCAGCCACCGCCTGCATCACGCACAAGATAGCAGTCCAAGCCTGCTTTCTCACGCCAAGCCGCATTCGCCTTGACATTTTCGTCGTGCCTTGCAGCGACCACGTTCCCCGAGGACTTGCCACGCCGTGCGACCTTTTCATCGTCGGCGTGCTGCTGTTATCGGCATAGCAAAAGCTCCCCTGCTTTTGCAGAGGAGCTTTGAGCTGTATTTGTTATTTAGAGCATTTTGTTATTTCTTCGAGATACTTGTCTGAAACTGCGCCTGTGCCGCCGAATGCAACGATGTTACCGGCAGCTTTTGCTTTCAGATACGCCGTCTGATTTTCACTTAGAGTTGCCGTTTTTGTCTTGCTGTTGATAAAGAAAAGCGGAGCTTTGTTTTTGGCTGCGTAAACGCCGCCTGAGAGTGCATCAGGGAAATCCATACCTGTTGCAACGCAGACCATATTGCCGTACATATCACTGGCGAATTTCTTGTTGACCTCAAGGTTGGTTTCAAATCTGTCCTTGCCTGCGAGTCTTGTGGCTTTTTCAAGTCCGAGAGCCTTTGCAGCCTTGTTTGCCATATCGTCGCTAATAACGCCCTCACCGCCGATAACATAGGCATTCTTTACGCAATTCTTGTTTTTGAGTTCTTTGAGATAAGCCGCTGTTTCAGCGTTGAGCTCACCCTTTGTCGGGAGATAGATGATTGGTGCATTTTTTACTGCGGCAACTGCGCTTGCTGAAAGAGCATCTGCAAAACCATTGTAATAAACAAAGAATACATCTTCAGGCTTATCTGCTACTTTCTCAGCGATCTTGGTAGCTGTCTCAAAACGGTTTTTGCCTGCAATTCGAGAGGTGTTCAAGCCCTCTGCTTTCAGTTTGTTCTCAACAGTCTTACTAATAGCTCCCTCACCGCCGAGGATAATAACGTTCTTAGCTATAAGACGCTTTATCTCTGCAAGAGAATCGTCAGAAAGCAAATTCTTGCTTGTCAGCAGTATCGGAGAATCATCAGCAGCAAGCGGTACAGCAGCAAGTGCATCAGCATAGTTTTCTCCGCTGGCAAGATAAACCGTATCAGCCTTATCAAATGAAGCTTGTGATCTCTTTGCGGCTGTATCATATCTGTTGCTGCCTGCAAGGCGTGACAAAGCTATAAACTTGAAGCCGTTTTCATTAGCGTATTTTTCAGCGGCTGTGCCTTTTTCGCCACAGATCGTAAAGTCTTCGTACTTCTTATAACAATCATCACTGGGGAGATCTTCCAATTCAAAATAATAACCAAATGCTTTATCTCCGATAGTTGTCACGCTGCTCGGGATTGTCACGCATTTTAGCTTTTCACATTCAAAGAAAGCTTCGTCATCGATTTCGGTCACACTATCCGGTATAGTTATGTGTGAAAGGTTTTTGCTGTATCCAAATGCGTAAAAATCTATACTTGTGATCGTGTTCGGGAGGAACACTGTTTCAAGATTGGCACAATCAGAAAATGTAAAGCTATCTATTGTTGTTATACTGCTCGGGATCGTTATGGTTTTAATGTTATCGGCAAAACTAAATGCGCTCTCTGCTATTTTTTTAACACTGTTTGGGACAATAACATCACCCTTGCATGTCTCACCATCTATCAGTATGTTGTTTACGACAACAAGAGGGTTTTCCTTTTGTTTATTCTCAAGCCATTCTGTTTGTGAAAATGCATGCATTTCTATCTCAGTAACGCCGGTTGGTATTGTTATATCAGAAAGATTTATACAACTGGCAAATGCAAGGCCGCCAATAGTTGTCACGCTGCTCGGTATCGTAACGCTCGTAAGACTACGACATCTTTCAAACGCAAAGTCGGAAATGGTAGTAACGGTATCCGGTATAGTTACGCTTTCAAGGCTCCAGCAATCGGTGAATATACCATTTTCAATTGTCGTTATTCCGCTCGGTATAATAACGCTGCCTTTGAGATTATTGCAGCCATAAAATGCTT
>CAMYUO010000025.1 GCA_947302065.1 uncultured Clostridia bacterium
CTGCATTTGCGTATTCACCTCCAAAATAATACAAAAGATCCCTTACTATACCAAAAATTCCTTAAAAAAGGTCAAAAAGAGACACGGTGCACGCATACGGACATTATCCATATACGCCGCACCGTGTAGGTTTGCTATTAATTAGCTTCCGTTACGGAATTCGATCAGATGCCGTACTTGTCAACATCTTCCTTAGTGATCTTCTCAGCGTCAAAGCCCTTCTCTTCCATTACGATCGTCTTCTTATCAAGTTTCTCGCCGTTTTCGAGCTTCTTGATAACATCGGAGATGTAAGAGGACTGGAATGGGTTACACTGACCGTCATAGTTCCAGTTCTTGTTGAGCAGCTCTTCAAGTGCCCACTTGTTGCAGTCAAAGCCCATTACGATGCAATCCTTGCCAACGCCGTGGGAGATGTTGTTCTTATCAAGTGCTGCAACTGCGCCCTTAGCCATATCGTCGTTTTCAGCGTAGATAACGTTTGGCTTCTTGCCGGATGCGATCTGGGATTCAACGATCTGCTGTGCCTTTTCAGCGTTCCACTCAGCTGTCTGGGAAACGATGATGTTCCAGCCGGACTTCTCAGCTTCCTCAAGAAGTGCGCCTGAACGTCCCTTCTGAGCAGCTGAACCCATAACGCCCTGAATGTGGATGATATTGTACTCGCTGAGGTTCTGGCCCTTGAGCCATTCAACAGCTGTCTTACCTTCCTGATCCATATCGGAAACGATGGATGCTTCATACAGATCCTCGCTTGCTTCGATAGTTCTATCGAACAGGATAACCTTTACGCCGGCTTTCTTAGCGTCCTCGAGAACGCCGTCCCAACCGGATGTATCAGCAGCGGACAGAAGCAGGTAGTCAACCTCGTCCTGAATGTACTTCTTAGCTGTTGTGATCTGCTCGTCGTTGGTCTTGCCGTAACCGAACTGAGCGTCATAGCCGTTCTCTTCGGAGAATGCAGCCTTCAGATCCTTGTCGTTTGCAGTACGGTAGCCTGACTCACTCGGGTCATTGTTGATGATGCCGACTTTGATCTTCTTGCCGGAAGAGCTCTTGGAGCTGCTGTCACCGCTCTTGGAATCAGAGCTGCTGGAGCTGTTGCCACAGCTTGCCATTGAGAGACAAAGTACGGATGCTGCCATTACTGCGAGTAATTTCTTAGTTTTCATTTTTGAATCCTCCATTCAAGTATTTTCAAACTGATAGTACAAGCACTTTTTTACGCACTGTGATTGTGCTCTCATTATATTACACTTGTCTGTACAAGTATACCGATTTTTTTCACTATATTGTTTGAAATTTTACGATGTTTGCAAGTTGTATTGCCGTTTTGCCTCAAAGTTGTATTGTTTTATCACGAATTATGGGTCTGCTGGAACTCTCTCGGGGTCTTACCTGTATGCTTTTTGAATATCTGTCCGAAGTATCTGTAATCGCTGAAACCCACCCGGCAGGCTATCTGCGACACTTGCAGAGATGTACAGCACAAAAGCTCCTTTGCCTTGTCTATGCGTACATTTGTCAGATAGTCGATAAAATTCATTCCTACATCTTTCTTGAAAAGGGCGCTGAAATAGGTCGGACTGAGGTTAACTGCCGAAGCTACGCTCTTTAAGCAGATGTCTTCAAGGTGGTAATTATCGTAGATATATCTTTTTGCCTTGCAGATGATAGCGCCGCTCTCGCCCTTGCAGGACTCGGTGCGCCAGCTGATGCACTTATCGAACATTCTTGTGAAATAGCCCTTTGCGGAGCTTACGGTATCGAGATTCTTCGGCATATCGTCTATCGAGCCGAACTCCTTGGTGAACTCTTCACCTGTGATGCCGAAACGTTTTGAGAACGTTCTTGCGCAGACGTAAATATCCATTGTGATATAGAGCCTGAGCATAAAGGATTCGAGTGCGGCGTAACCGACCTCTTCAAACACCGTATCTACGGCGTTTATGCACTGGTCACGCTGACCGCTCTCAAGAAAGCGTTCGACCTTGTCGATGTCGATACGCCTTACGTCTGTATCGTGTGCGTGGATATCGAGCCTTGTGGAAGAATACATCCTGATCACAACTCCTTTCACAGTGTCGGTTCAAAGCTGTCAGCGCTTGAACGGCTTTGTTGATTTTCTTACGATAAGTTCCGGCGTGAAGAACTCGTCTTTCTGGTATGCGCCGGGGTCGGAAATGGCTTCCATAAGCTTTTGTGCGGTCTTTTCGCCGAGCTGCTGATGCGGGTGGGTCGCTGTTGTCAGCGGGACTTCGCATATTTTTGCGAGCTTGGCGTTATCTATGCCGACAATTGAAATGTCATCGGGGACTTTGATGTTATGCTTTTTGCAGAATGACAGCAGGCTCACGGCGATGTTGTCATTGTAGCACACAACTGCTGTCGAATCGTGCAGAAGGCGCAGGATACGCTCTTCGGAGAGAGAGAAGAAGGTCTTTCTCTCGGCGGTGGAGTACCACAGTACATTCTGCTCGGCGGCGGGACAGTTATGCTTTAAAAGCGTTTCCATATAGCCGCTGTAACGGTTATGACCCTGGATATCGTCGAGTGCGAAGATGCCGGAGATATGTCTGTGACCGATTTCCCACAGGTGCTCGGTGACTATCCTGCCGGCAGCGACGTCGTCCATTGCGACGCAGGGTGAATCAGCCCACGGATACTTTGCGTTGAAGAACACAACGGGAATGTTCATCTGCTTTATCTTTTCGTAGAGCTTCATATTCGGGTTCGGCAGGGCGCTTTTTGACGGCTCGATGATAAGTCCGTTTACGTCCTGCGAGAGCATTGTCTTGAGCGCTCTGGTCTCGTCTGCGACGTTGTTGTGGGTGATGGAAAGCTGCATAACAACGTCGTTTTCCTTGAGGACTTTCTCGATGCCCGTTACGATGCTCGGGAAGATGTAGTCACTGAAATAGGTCGAGATAACGCCGACTGTGAAGTTTGCGGGAACGACGGTCTTTGCGGAGCTGCGGATAAACGTTCCGCTGCCTCTTTTGCGCAGGATTATGTTCTCGTTCTCGAGAGTCATCAGCGCCTGACGCACCGTTTGTCTGCTGACACCGTGGATGTCGCAGAGCTCTTTTTCGGAGAAGAACTTTGAGCCTTCGTGCAGGTGGTTGGTCTTTATGTAATCCTTTGCCCACTCCACTATGTTCAGGTACTTGAAATCGTCCATAATGTCACCCCTTGTACATACAAGCTATGTATCTTTGCCTACATTGTACAACATTAAACTCTATTTGTCAATACAAATCGTAAAATTTTGTACAAGTTGTACTGTCAAGTTGGTATATTCGCATAAAATCGAACATATCTCCCCGATGTTGAGGGTGCTTTTGAGCATACTTACAGTAAACTACCTTTATAAAGCGAAAGTTTTGTCGAAAACGAAGGATTGGAGTGCGCAAAATGCAAAAATCATTGACATTTGGGCGTGCGTGTTTTATAATATCATACGGTGGATAGTCGGCAATTTGCGCCGCAGCGCAGTCTGCACAGGGCAGTGCGAATTTGTAAACAAATTGGCGGAAAATTATGGCTGACTTTCATTTTCAGAAGTTTTGACTTTTTTTGCGGCTATTGAGGACGGTGCTGTCGATGTTTGGAAATATTCACGAAGAATGCGGTGTTTTCGGTATCTTTGAGCCGAAGACGGCGAACCCTGCGGAGAGTGCGTATATGGGGCTGCTGGCTTTGCAGCACAGAGGGCAGGAGAGCTGCGGCATCACGGTATGCGATGACGGCGTGTTCCGTCACAAAAGGGCTGACGGACTTGTATCCGAGGTGTTCACGAGAAGTGAGCTTGACAAGCTCGGACAGGGCAACATGGCTGTGGGACACGTCAGATATTCGACGACAGGCGGTCACGAGCACAACAACATACAGCCGCTCGTTATAAGGCACATGAAAGGAAACATGGCGCTCGTTCACAACGGAAACCTTGTAAATGCGGCTGAGCTGAGAGGTTCATTTGAGAAAGCAGGCGCAATATTCCACGGGACATCGGACACAGAGGCTATCGCATACTCGATAGTAAAAAAGCGTCTGAGATGCAGTTCGACAGAGGAAGCTGTCGAAAAGGCGATGCCGTTCATTAAGGGTGCATATTCGTGCATACTTATGACTGCGACAAAGCTGATAGCTTTCCGTGACAAAAAGGGTTTCAGACCGCTTTGCTACGGAAAGACGGAAGACGGTGCGGTCGTCGTTGCGTCGGAGAGCTGTGCGCTCGATTCGGTCGGTGCAAGGTTCGAGCGTGACATCGAGCCGGGCGAGATAGTTGTTATCGGCGATGACGGGATAAATTCGATAAAGACGAACTGCCGTGACAAAAAGCACATCTGCATTTTTGAGTATATATATTTTGCAAGACCGGATTCGTTCATCGAGGGTGTGAGCGTTGCACAGGCAAGGCTCAACGCAGGGCGCATTCTTGCTCAGACCTCGCCTGTTGATGCGGACATTGTTGTAGGCGTTCCCGACTCGGGACTGGATGCGGCGCTGGGCTATTCGCTCGAAAGCGGTATCCCTTATGCGACGGGATTTGTCAAGAACAGGTATGTCGGCAGGAGTTTTATTCAGCCTACGCAGTCGATGAGAGAAAACGCTGTGCGCATCAAGCTCAATGCAATGCGTCAGGTGGTTGCTGGCAAGAGGGTCATTATGATAGACGACTCTATCGTCAGAGGAACGACGAGCGCAAGGATAATCAAACTGATGCGTGATGCGGGTGCGAAAGAAGTGCATATGCGCATATCCTCGCCGCCGTTTACGCATAACTGCTATTTCGGAACGGACATTGACGACGAGGAAAAGCTTATCGCAAACAAGTATGCGAGCGTAAAGGACATCGGTGAGGCTATCGGTGCTGATTCGCTCGAATATCTGCCTGTGAGCAGGCTCAAGGATCTGCTGGGCGATGTGAAGATGGGCTACTGCAAGGGCTGCTTTACGGGCAGCTATCCCGAGGACGTTTCGGGTGCAGGCAAAAAGAATAAGTTTGACGAAAAGATACACAAATAATGAAAAAGGCGGCTGGTCGGGAAAGCGCTTTCGTTTTGGGGGCTTTCCGGTCGCCCCCAAACCCCTTCGGATACAAACACTAATACTTTGTGATATGATGGTCGGAGTGTAGCGTAGTATACGTACTGTGCAATTGGAAAGACCTGTTGAAGAATCTTTCCTCAAATCTTACTCTGAACTCTCACTACTTTTTCGGTGTTAGGTGGCTTGTCCACCTAATGCCGAAAAAGCAATAAAAGTTTTAGGGGTGGGGTTTGGGGAGAGACCCTTTTTCAAAAGGGTCCTCCCCAATTATGCGGTGCGTATGCTATGCTAAATTCTGATTATCTGAGGTGAAATAAATGTGTGGAATAGTTGGTTTTACGAATAAAGTTGCTGATGCGGAGGGTGTCATCGAGAAGATGATGGACCGCATTAAACACCGTGGTCCCGATGCCAGCGGAAAGTACGTTGATGAGGGCATCGCTCTCGGTCACCGCCGGTTGAGCATCATCGACATATCCTCGCAGGGCGACCAGCCCATTTTTAACGAGGACAAGAGCCTTGTACTGATTTTCAACGGCGAGATATACAACTATCTCGACATCCGTGCAGAGCTTGTCAAGGCAGGTCACGTTTTTACGACGAACACCGATTCAGAGGTGCTCATACACGGCTATGAGCAGTACGGCACAAAGCTTTTGGGCAAGCTGAGAGGTATGTTCTCGTTCGTTATCTGGGACAAGAACAAGCAGGAGCTTTTCGGTGCGAGGGATTTCTTCGGCATCAAGCCGATGTATTACGCAATTATGGGCGAGAGCTTTATGTTCGGCTCGGAGATAAAGAGCTTTTTGGAGCACCCCGATTTCAAAAAGGAGCTAAACGAGGCGGCGCTTGAAAACTATCTGACTTTCCAGTATTCGCCGACAAAGGAGACATTCTTCAAGAACGTTTACAAGCTGATGCCTGCGCATTACTTTATTTACAGCGGCGGAAAGCTCGAGATAAAGCGCTACTGGGATATAAACTTTGATGCAGACGACAAGCCCGACCTCAAAAAGTGGGTAAATGATATCTCGGACACGTTCAGAGGCTCGGTGCAGGCACACAAGATAGCTGATGTTGAGGTCGGCTCGTTCCTTTCGAGCGGTGTCGATTCAAGCTACGTTGCGGCGGTCGCTGACGTTGACAAGACGTTCACTGTCGGTTTCGGCAGCGATGAAAAGTACAACGAGATAGGCTATGCGAAGGAGTTTTCAAAGGCTATCGGCAAGGATAATTTCAGCAAGGTGATAACCCCTGAGGAATACTGGGGAAGCCTTGAGATGATACAGTATCACATGGACGAACCGCTCGCTGACCCGTCGGCAGTTGCACTTTACTTTGTGTGCAACATCGCATCGCAGCAGCTGAAAGTTGCGCTTTCGGGCGAGGGTGCTGACGAGATATTCGGCGGATACAATGTGTACAGCGACCCTGACGGCACGTTCTATGACAGGCTGCCGAAATTCTTCAAGCGCGGCGTCGGCAAGGTGGCTTCAAAGCTGCCCGCAAAGAGAGGCGTGAATTTCTTTGTGAGAAAGGGCAGAACGGTCGAGGAGAGGTTTATCGGAAACGCTTATATGTTCACTCCCGCAGAGCGCAAGAAGCTTTTGAAGATAACGACCGATGCGCCCGACCCGACGAGGATAACAAGGCATTATTTCAAGCGTGTGCCAAAGCTCGACGATGTCACCAAGATGCAGTATCTTGACCTGCATCTGTGGATGATGGGAGATATACTGCTGAAAGCGGATAAGATGAGCATGGCAAATTCGCTCGAGGTGAGAGTTCCGTTCCTCGACAGAGAGGTGATGAAGCTCGCACAGCGTATCCCAACAAAATACAGGGTCACACACAAAAAGAAAACAGAACAGACAAAGTACATAACCAAATATGCGATGCGCCTTGCAGCAAAAAAGGACACTCCGCAGCAGACGGGCAAGACCGCTGAGAAGAAAAAGCTCGGTTTCCCCGTGCCGACAAGAGTGTGGCTGAAAGAGGATAAGTATTACGGCATTGTCAAAGACGCTTTTGAGAGCGACAGCGCAAAGAAGTTCTTTGACACGCAGCTGCTCGTTGAGCTGCTCGACGACCACAGGAACGGCAAGGCAGACAACAGCAGAAAGATCTGGACGGTGTTTACTTTTCTGATCTGGTACAGGGTATATTTTGAGCATAACGGTGAGTTTGCAAAGAGGTCATAAAATATCCATTGACAAACAGGGTATACCGATGTATAATAAACAGTTAGAGATATTGCGTCCTTAGTGTCACACATTAGGGACGCTTTTTCAAGGAAGATACGCTGACAGGGCTTAAAAACGGTAAGGAGTCGAGGTTATGGAATATAACAGAAAGCTTATTCTCGAAGACGGACAGGAATACTACGGATACGGCTTTGGCGCACAGTGCGACAAGGTGTGTGAGATCGTTTTCAACACCTCTATGGTGGGATATCAGGAGATAATCTCTGACCCGTCATACACATATCAGGCAGTCGTTATGACTTATCCGCTGATAGGCAACTATGGTATGGCTGATGACGACTACGAGACAAAAACACCGACGATAGGTGCGCTCGTTGTTCGTGAATACAACGATGAGCCGTCGAATTTCCGCTGCAGCAAGACGCTGTCGCAGGTAATGAAGGAGTATAATATCCCGGGCATCTACGGCGTTGACACGAGAAAGATAAACCGCTCGATCCGTGACCTTGGAAGCAGAAAGGCGCTCATCACGGGCATAGACACTCAGAAAGAGTGGGGTCTTAAGATGATAGAGCAGACAAAGATACCGACAGATGCGGTAATGAAGGTAAGCTGCAAGGAGCCGTGGCTGTCAAGGACAGAGCATGAGAGATTTACAGTTGTTGCTATCGACTGCGGAATGAAAATGAACATCGTGCGCTCGCTCAACAAGCGTGGCTGCAAGGTGATAATAGTTCCGTGGAACACATCTGCACAGGATATTGAAAAATACAACCCTGACGGCGTGTTCATCTCGAACGGTCCGGGAGACCCGACAGACGTTCCGCCCGTTATCGAAACGATAAGAACGCTCAGAGGCAGGCACGTTATCTTCGGCATTTGCCTCGGACATCAGATAATCTCGCTTGCTTACGGCGCAAAGACTTACAAGCTCAAGTTCGGTCACAGAGGAGGAAATCACCCTGTGAGAAATCTTGAGACGGGCAAGATAGAGATAACCTCGCAGAACCACTCATATGCGGTGGATATGGAAAGCCTTGCAGACACAGACCTGACGGCGACACATATCAACCTGCTGGACAACACTATCGAGGGCGTTGAGTGCAAGGCTGACAAGGTGTTCAGCGTGCAGTACCACCCCGAGAGCGCACCCGGTCCGCAGGACAGCGCATATCTGTTTGACAAATTCGTACAGCTGATGAAGGAGGACAAGGGCAATGCCTAAGAGAACTGACATTAAAAAGATACTTGTTATCGGCTCGGGTCCTATCGTTATCGGACAGGCTGCCGAGTTTGACTACGCAGGCACACAGGCTTGCCTTGCGCTGAAAGAAGAGGGCTATGAGGTCATCCTTTGCAACTCGAACCCTGCGACTATCATGACGGATACTGCTATAGCAGACAAGGTTTATATGGAGCCGCTGACACTGGAATACTGCGCAAAGATAATCAGATACGAGCGTCCTGATGCGATACTGCCGAACATCGGCGGTCAGACGGGACTTAACATAGCTATGCGCCTTGAAAAGAAGGGCATACTTGCAGAGTGCGGCGTTGAGCTGCTCGGCACAAAGAGTGATTGTATAGAAAGAGCTGAGGACAGAGAGCTGTTCAAGGAGCTGTGCACACAGCTCGGCGAGCCTGTTCTGCCGTCGGACATCGCAAACACTATGGAAGAGGGACTTGAGGTCGCACAGAAGATAGGATATCCTGTCGTTCTGCGTCCTGCGTTCACGCTCGGCGGTACGGGCGGCGGTTTTGCCGACAACGAGGAAGAGTTCAGAACGGTAATGAAAAACGCCCTTGCGCTCTCGCCTGTTCATCAGGTGCTTATCGAAAAGAGCATCAAGGGTTACAAGGAAATAGAGTACGAGGTAATGCGTGACTCGAACGACACGGCACTTACTATCTGTAACATGGAGAACCTCGACCCTGTCGGAATCCACACGGGTGACTCGATAGTTGTCTGCCCGTCACAGACGCTGACAAACAAAGAGTATCACATGCTGCGTGACAGCGCACTCAAGCTCATCAGAGCACTTGAGGTAAACGGCGGCTGCAACGTTCAGTTCGCTCTTGACCCGGATTCTTTCCAGTATTATCTCATCGAGGTAAACCCGAGAGTTTCACGTTCTTCCGCACTTGCATCGAAGGCGAGCGGATACCCGATCGCAAGAGTTTCGGCAAAGATCGGTGTCGGCATGACTCTCGACGAGATACAGATAGCAAACACACCTGCATCTTTCGAGCCTGCGCTTGACTACGTGGTAACAAAGATGCCGAGATTCCCGTTTGATAAATTCGCAGATGCAAACAACTCGCTGAGCACTCAGATGAAGGCGACAGGCGAGGTCATGAGCGTCGGCAGAACGATAGAGGAGAGCCTGCTCAAAGCTATCCGCTCACTTGAGATAGGTCTTTTCCACCTCGAGCACAAGCGCTTTGAGGCGATGAAGGTCGAGGGTCTGATGGACTACATCAAGATAGGCACAGACGACCGCATCTACGCTATCGCACAGCTGCTCAGGCTCGGCGTGAGCGTTGACGAGATAGCAGACGCCACAAAGATAGACAGATTCTTTATCAGAAAGCTCAGAAACATCATCGACGAGGAAGAAAAGCTCAGAGCTCACAAGGGCGACAAGGACGAGCTTTACACTGCAAAGAGAATGGGCTTCTCCGACAAGGAGATCGCAGTTCTGTGGGATATGCAGGAGACAGAGGTATTTGAACTGAGAAAGAAACTCGGCATCACGCCTGTTTACAAGATGATAGATACCTGTGCGAGCGAGTTCGAGAGCTATATCCCGTATTTCTACTCCACATACGAGCAGGAAAACGAGTCTATCGTTTCCGACAAGAAAAAGATAATCGTGCTCGGCTCGGGCCCTATCCGTATCGGTCAGGGCGTCGAGTTCGACTATTCGACGGTACACGCTGTAAAGACTATCAAAGCCGCAGGATATGAGGCTATCATAATAAACAACAACCCTGAGACAGTTTCAACAGACTACACCTGCTCGGACAAGCTGTATTTTGAGCCGCTTTGCGTTGAGGACGTTATGAACGTCATAGAGCTGGAGCACCCTGAGGGCGTTATCGCAACACTCGGCGGACAGACAGCTATCAACCTCGCAGAGCCGCTTGCTGCGCTGGGCGTGAAGATAATCGGTACTGACTGTGCCGCTATCGACAAGGCGGAGAACAGAGACAGCTTTGAAAAGCTGCTCGTTGACCTTGACATCCCGCAGCCTAAGGGACAGGCTGTCACAAACATCGAGGCTGGCATCAAGGCTGCTGAGGAGATAGGCTATCCTGTGCTCGTGCGCCCGAGCTTCGTGCTTGGCGGACGTGCTATGCAGATAGTTGCAAAGGAAGAGGCACTGCGCCACTACCTGAAAACTGCCGTTGAGATAGACGAGGACAAGCCTGTGCTCGTTGACAAATACATCAGAGGCAAAGAGGTCGAGGTCGATGCTATCTGCGACG
>CAMYUO010000026.1 GCA_947302065.1 uncultured Clostridia bacterium
TGAGCACAAACGGCTGATACTGTGTGAGCACGCCCACCGTATCTATGCCCGAGTTTACGCAGTTTGAAAGCGGAAAGTCGATGATCCTGTACTTTGCGCCGAAAGGAACTGCCGGTTTTGCGACTGTCTGTGTCAACGCATACAAACGGCTGCCTTGTCCGCCTGCAAGAAGCATTGCCACACATTCTTTCTTGTTGAACATAATTATTCACCCACCAATTAAAGTTTTTTAATTCTCAGCTTTTTTAGCTGTTTTTGTTGTTTTCTTTGCTGCGGATTTTGCAGCTGTTTTTGCCGCAGGCTTTGCTGCCTTTGCCGATGTTTTCTTTTCGGTCTTTTTCACAGCGGTCTTCTTTGCGGCCTTTTTCTTTTCTTTTTCAACGGTGAAATACATCACGCTGAACGCAGGTATATCAATGCATATCGACTGCTCAAAGCCGTGCATTGCCTGCTCGACGCTCTTGACGGTGCCGTTTGTAACGGGCTTGCCGTCAGGCGAAGATGAATTGAACACCTCGGTATATTTGCCCTTGTACGGAACGCCGAAGCAATAGGACTTTCTCTCAACGGGAACGAAGTTGCACACAGCGATGATCTCGTTTCCGTCGTTGTCAAAGCGTCTGAAGATTATGATGCTCTGACGGAAGTCGTCGTTGGATATCCAGCTGAAGCCTTCCCAGCTGAAATCTCTCTGCCACATTGCAGGGGTGTTCTTATAGAAGTTGTTGAGGTTCTTGGTGAACTGCTGGAAATTGCGGTGGTTCTCATACTCATCAACGAGGAACCATTCAAGTCCGTTCTCGTAGTCCCACTCTCTGAACTGTGCAAAATCAGCGCCCATAAAGGTGAGCTTTTTGCCGGGGTGAGCCATCATATACGCCATGAACAGCTTACACTGAGCGAACTTGCCGTCAATATCACTGCCGTGCATCTTGTTGACCAGCGATGCCTTTCCGTGAACGACCTCATCGTGCGAGATCGGCAGGATAAAGTTCTCGCTGAACGCATAGAAGAACGAGAATGTCAGCATATCGTGGTGGAAGGATCTGTCGATCGGGTCATACTGCATATACTTGAGCATATCGTTCATCCAGCCCATGTTCCACTTGAAATTGAATCCAAGTCCGCCGTCCGAGACAGGCTTTGTGACCATAGGCCATGCGGTCGATTCTTCGGCGATCATAAGCGCATTGGGCACTCTTGAGAACACTGCAGAATTGAGTTTTTGCAGGAACTCGACTGCCTCGAGGTTATGATTTCCGCCGTCCTTGTTCGGAGTCCATTCTCCGTCACGTCTGTCATAGTCAAGATAGAGCATCGAAGCCACGGCATCAACTCTGAGTCCGTCAACGTGGTACTGTTCGAGCCAGTACAGCGCATTGGAGATAAGGAAGCTCCTTACCTCGTTTCTTCCGTAGTCGAAAACTCTTGTTCCCCATGTTAAATGGTCTCTCTTTTTGGGGTCTGTATATTCGTAAGCGGCGCCGCCGTCCCACTCGAAAAGTCCTGCCTCGTCTCTCGGGAAATGTGCAGGCACCCAGTCAAGTATAACAGCTATGCCTGCCTGGTGGAACTTGTCGATCATACGCATGAATTCGTGCGGTGTGCCGAAGCGTGATGACGGTGCGAAATATCCGATATCCTGATATCCCCACGAGCCGTCGAACGGGTGCTCGGCAAGCGGCATGAACTCGATATGTGTATAGCCCATTTCGGACATATAAGGGATTATTGCGTCCGCAAACTTTGTATAGGAATAATACTTTCCGTCGGTGCAGGTCTTCCAGCTGTTGAGATGCACCTCATAGATGTTCATCGGAGCATTGTAGATATCCTTGGTCTTTTTCTCGTCCTGCCACTTGGTATCGCCCCACTCATAGCCGCCGATCTCATAGACCTTCGATCCCGTATTCGGAGCGACCTCCATATGTGTGCCGTAAGGGTCGCACTTCATGTGCTTTTTGCCGTCGCAGCCGAAAACGCAGTATTTGTAGGTATCAAATCTCTTGAGCCCTTCAACGAACGTTTCCCATATTTCTGTGTCTGCGATGAGCGTCATCGGGTTTGCTGTCTCGTCCCAGTTGTTGAAATCGCCGACGAGCGAGATAGCCTTTGCGTGAGCTGCCCATACTCTGAAAAAGTATCCTTCCTTGCCCATCATGCTTCCCTTGTGACAGCCGAGGAACTTGTAAGTTTCCATATTTGTGCCGTCGTGGAAAAGATAGAGCGGCAGCTCGTAATCCTTAGGTATATTATTTGCCATTTGTGACCTCCTGACAATTTAGATTTTGTATGAAGCAAGAAAAACCTCAAAGGGACATTCTTCCTCAACATATATTTTAACCTTTTTTAAACAATAATGCAAGAGTTTTAGTTAATGATTTCAGTATCACACATATTTCGCACGTTTTCTTTATGCAGTTTGCACAAAAGTTATCCACAATTTATTTATTATAAAGTTTAAATAATTATTTTTTCGCCAATTGTGTTTGTTTTTTTACTATTTTTGCAAGAATAATAGTGATGTCATCTCTCGGCTGTTCGCTCTTTGATGTACACATCGACCCGAGCCGTGCGGCAAGTTTTGCGACAGGCTCCCCTTTTCTCGACAGCGAAGCGAGCTTTCGTGCGATGTCGACATCGACGCCGTCGGATGCGAGCATAATTATATCGCCGTCGAACAGTTTGAGGTCTGCAACATCGGGGACGCAGTTTGCGAGAATGCCAGCGGGCAGTGCATCTGATGCGAATATCTTCAGTCCGCCGTCACGGCACATATAGCTCGCCGCAGCACCCGATTTCATAAGACTTGCGCTGCCCGAGAACAAGTCGAGCCGCAGGATATCCAGCGTTGCGAATGACTCTTCCCAGCCCTTGACACGCATCATCGAGTTGACCATTTTGTGTGCGGTGGTCACCGACATTCCGCAGCGAAGCAGCCGTGAAACAAGGCTGACCGAGAACACCGAGTCGAGCCGTGCACGCTTGCCTGTGCCCATGCCGTCGGAGAGGACTATATATTTCTCGGCGGCGCTCGTGTCGAAGATATCATATGTATCGCCCGAATACTCACCGCTGCGTGAGGCACAAAAAGCTGCCGTTTCGACGGCGAACGCAGGCGATTCGCAGAAAGACATTCTCGTCAGGTTACCAGTTTTGTCGATGACGGGGATATCAAGCTCACTGCCGACCACGTCGGAGACTTTTGATGTGAGCCTGACAAGCTCGCCGCAGAACTGTGCGGTCAGATATATCTCGACACGCTGGCACATATTCTCGTCGACAAAGACACAAGCCTTTGCGTTGGGATAACCGAGTGAGTCGAGCGCCGCTGTGACCTGTGAGGACAGAGCTGCATCGGTGTTTTTGACCCTGCACACACGGCAGGACAGGTCGCTGAGCATATCCTGCATAGAGGAAAGCTGTTCGCCGAGGAAATCACGCATTTCCGCAATGCGTATGTCGCTTGCTTTTTCGGATATCATAACGGCAAAACAGCGGTTGAACTGCTCGGTCATATGCTCGGGTCTGCGGCAGAGCGAAAACTGCGACTTGATATCCTCTGCGCTGACGCAGTTATACTTTGCGCCGATGTGTTCGAGCTTGCCGAGCGACCAGCGCAGCTGCTGCACCTGTTCAAAACAGCTTGTCCTGAACGGACAGTCAAGGCAGGCAGACCTGATGACAGTTTCGCAAAGGTCGGTGCTGCGTGCTCTGCGGCGCATAGTCGCACTGACCTGTGCAAGCTGGGAACGTATCTCGCCGAGCGTGCCCGAGGCAAAGCTGAGCTCGGCAGAGGTCGCACGGCTGACAATATCGACAGGGCTGCGCAGACCGCTGAGATGCTTGGTCAGCTTTTTGACAGCGGGAAGCGGTATCATGATGAAAGCAAGGCTGCCGAGCAGCATATCGGCAAGCATCGTGAATGTGTCGGAATTGGTGCCGACAGCGACAAGGCTGAGCAGTGAAACGCCGAGGAAAACGAGGACGGTGACGGTCAGTCCTATCGGGTAGAACACGCCGCAGATAAGTCCCGAGGTCGCAAGCAGCAGGCTGTTTTTTGCAAGCGCAGGAGAGCACATCAGCACGCCGCAGGTGGTCAGCGCACCGAGCACTGCTCCGCCCGTCTGATGATACCGCCTGACCGCCATGAGCATACACAGGCAGCCGAATGCTCTGCCGAGATTTATAACGCCGAGCGGAAGCGATGTCAGGACGGATATCACGATGACGTAAAGCATAGCCGTGTACATTCCGTTTATGCCGCCAAGGTCAAAGCAGCCGCTGACGGCACGGCTGTGCATCACGGTCATTGCGCAGAACACTGTGCAGCCGCAAAGCAGAGCGCCTATCATCCGCATAGACGCGCTGAACGCATCGGTGGGCGATGCCACCGACATCACGCAGCCGAACAGCATAAGCACGGCGGTCGTCATAAGCGCTGTCACGGCAGGCTCACTGCGGCGTCCGAAAACATGCAGTCTGTCCATCGGGAGAATGCTGCGCAGACCTGCTATCACAAGCATTGCGCACAGCTGTATCATGCCTGCAGAGAGCATTCCCGACAGAGCATATGAAATTGCCGAGCCTGCGAACACAGGCAGTATGTATCCGCCCGACACAACGGCGAGCGCAACGTTTATCTGAGACGGCATTCCGAGCAGCCTGCCGAAGCCCGAAACAAAGCCCGCAAGCGCCATTGCAAACGCAATAAAAAGCCTGCGCTCACCTGTGCCGAGGCGGTTTTTGACAAGGGTAATCATCTTTTGCATTTTATCACTTCACCTTTCGTATTCCCTGATATTTTGCGGCATAAAATATCATACCAAAAGGTGTGTGAAAAATCTGTCGATTCGGCGCACAGACAAAAAGAGAGCCGGCGCTTATGCCGACTCTTCGTTCATATCAGTTGTCTTAGTTTTTCCGAAAAGCAGATGAGCTGCTGCATTGAGAGTTTTTCGGGACGGACATTTGCATCGAGCGATGCCTGCTCTATTGCCTTTGCAACAGTCTGTTTGTCTATCGCAAGTGCCGAGGATACCGAATTGCAAAGCGTTTTTCTGCGCTGTGAGAACGCTCCCCTTGCGACCTTGAAAAAGAACGCTTCATCAGTAACGCCCTCGGGTGTTTTATCACGCAGTTCAAACTGCACCACGCAGCTGTCAACGTTCGGCGGCGGCATGAAACTGCCTCGTGAGACGTTGAAAAGCACTTTTGCTGTCGCAAAATAGTTTATCGCGACGGTGACTGCGCCCATTTCACGAGTGCCCATTTTTGCGCAAAGGCGTGTGCCTGCCTCTTTCTGCACCATGACGGTTATCGTTTTTATCGGCAGACGCTGTTCAAGCAGGGTCATTATCACGGGCGATGTGATGTAGTAAGGCAGGTTTGCGCAGACGGCGACATCGAGCCCTGCGAACTCGTCCTCAATGAGCTTTGCAAGGTCAACTTTCATGACGTCGTCGTTGATTATCTTCACGTTGTCGTATTCGGCGAGCGTTTCGTTCAGAACGGGTATCAGACGCTCGTCTATCTCGACCGCCACGACCTTGTCCGCACGCTTGGCAAGCTCGTTCGTCAGCACGCCTATTCCCGTGCCTATCTCAAGCACGCCGAAGCCTTTTTTTGCGTTGCCCATTTCGGCTATTTTCGGGCAGACGGACGGATTGACAAGAAAGTTCTGTCCGAGCGCCTTTGAAAACGTAAAGCCGTGTCTTTCCATGACAGACTTTATCGTGCCTATATTCCACAAATTATCCATTGAATGACCCTCCGAAAATACTAACTGTATTGAGTATATCAAAATGCGCTGCCACTGTCAACATATCATTTGCACAGTTATGTGTAAAACGAACGCTGCGTGGGCATAATAAGCAATGCGGAAAGTGATTTCCGAGGAAATACGAAAGGAGACAAAATCTATGAAAAAGATAAAGCCCGTTTACTCGCCGCAGGATATACCTCTCGGGCTGTCGATGGCGATGGCACAGAACGTTCTGGCTTTTGACGTGTTTGCAAAGCTGTCGCCCGTGCAGAAACAGCAGCTGATAAAAGACAGTGCAAACGCCCATTCTGCGCAGGAGATGCAGCAGCTGGTGGACAGCATGGCGAGCGCAGGTACGCTGCCCGGCGCACCCCATATCAACCAATTCTTGTGACAAAAATACAAGCGGTATACAAGCCGTAGTTAAAATTCACAATTCTGTCGAAAGAAATTGACATAAATTTTATATGCTCGGGTGTTGAAATTTAAGCTCAAATATTGTACAATTATATTGTAAATCATTCTGCGGCGCATATGCGTACTTGCGGACGCAAAAAACAACGTGCGGAGGGCTTTTCATGGAGAAATTCATTTTATCAACCCCATACGCTTTCGGCGGAAGCTGCTGTCACGGCAATTACCGCTTTGCTTTTGCGCACTCAATTATGCCTGCACGCACACACAAACACGGGTAAAGTATAACTGCAACGGTCAAGTTGCAGTTTTTTGTTTTTACGGAGGTAATGAAAATGAAAAAAGTTGCTGTAATCATGGGTTCGGACAGCGATCTGCCGGTCGTTAAAAAGGCTATCGCAGAGCTGAAAAACTACGGTGTGCCTTATGAGTGCCACGTTATGAGCGCTCACAGAACGCCCGCACTCGCAAGCGAGTTCGCTGCAAATGCAAAAGCAAACGGATTCGGCGTTATCATCTGTGCCGCAGGTATGGCTGCGCACCTTGCAGGTGTTATCGCAGGTCACACAACGCTGCCTGTTATCGGTATCCCCTGCAAATCCGCCGCACTTGACGGAATGGACGCTCTGCTGGCTACCGTTATGATGCCGTCGGGCATCCCTGTTGCAACTGTCGCTATCGACGGTGCAAAGAACGCTGCTATCCTCGCAGTTCAGATGCTGGCTCTCTCGGATGAGGGACTTGCAGAAAAGCTCGAGGCTGAAAAGCAGAACATGATAAGCGGCGTAAAGGCTAAAGATGCTGCTCTTCAGGAGACACTGAAGGATATCTAATAATTGAAAAGGGATCAGGTGAAATACTAATGGGTGGTTTTTTCGGAGCAGTTTCAGCTAATGACTGCATTCAGGACGTATTTTTCGGAACGGATTATCATTCACATCTGGGAACAAGAAGAGGCGGTATGACATCATACTCCGCTGAGCTCGGTTTCCAGAGAAATATCCACAGCATAGAGAATTCTCCGTTTCGTACCAAGTTTGAAAAAGATGTTGAGGCTATGCGAGGCAAGGTGTGTGTCGGCTGTATCAGCGATACCGACCCGCAGCCTATCATGGTGCGCTCAAAGCTCGGGCTGTACGCTATATGCTCGATAGGTGTGATACATAATGCCGAGGCTCTCTCAAACGAGCTTCTGCACAGCGGCTGTGCGAACTTTGAAACTATGAGCAGCGGCTCGATAAACTCGGCAGGACTTATCGGTGCGCTCATCGCACAGAAGGATAATTTCGTTGACGGCATCAGATATGCGCAGAGCAAGATAGAGGGAACGATGTCCCTGGTCATCATGCTCAAGGATTCCGTTATCTGCGCAAGGGACAAAAACGGCAAGCTGCCGATAGTCATAGGCAAGCGCTCGGACGGCTTCTGCTTCTCGTTCGAGGACTTCGCTTACATGAAGCTCGGCTATACGACATGCCACGAGATGAAAGCAGGCGAGATACTCAAGCTGACAAAAGACGGCTATGAGATACTTGCCGAGGGTACAGACGAAATGAGTATCTGTACATTTTTATGGACTTATTACGGTTACCCCAACGCAACCTACGAAGGCAAGAACGTTGAGGTCATGAGAATAAGAAACGGAATGATAATGGCGGAGAACGACATCAAAAACGGCAGGCTGCCCGATGTTGACTACGTCTGCGGCGTTCCTGATTCGGGCACTCCGCATGCGATAGGCTATGCCAACCGCAGCGGTATCCCGTTTGCAAGACCGTTCATCAAGTACACTCCGACCTGGCCGAGAAGCTTTATGCCGACCAACCAGTCGATGAGAAACAAGGTCGCAAAGATGAAGCTGATACCCGTTCACGACCTGATCAAAGGCAAAAAGCTGCTGTTTGTCGACGACAGTATCGTAAGAGGAACACAGATGAGAGAAACTGTTGAGTTCCTTTATGAGAACGGCGCAAAGGAAGTTCACATGCGCTCTGCATGTCCGCCGATAATGTACGGCTGCAAGTACCTCAATTTCTCACGCAGCAATTCCGAGCTCGAGCTTATCGCAAGACAGATAATCGACGAGCACGAGGGCGTTGAGGGCGTTAAATACATCAGAGAGTACAGCGATTCCAACACAGAGCGAGGCAGGCTGCTCAGAGATGAGATTTGCCGCAGACTTGAGCTGACATCGCTTGAATTCCAGACACTCGAAGGCACTGTCAAGGCAGTTGAGCTTGAAGGCTGCAAGCTGTGCTCATACTGCTGGAACGGAAAAGAAAATGCAGCAGCTAAGTAACGTAACATCACATATAACGAAAGGATAAGTCATATGAACACTAACAGCTATTCAAACAGCTACAAGGACGCAGGAGTTGACGTAACAGCAGGATACAAGGCAGTAGAGCTGATGAAGCAGTACGTTGCGAGAACTGTAACAAAGGGAGTTCTCGACGGCATCGGCGGATTCGGCGGTCTGTTCGAGCTTGATGTTACAGACATCAAAAAGCCTGTTCTCGTTTCGGGCACAGACGGCGTCGGCACAAAGATCAAGATCGCTTTCCTGCTCGACAAGCATGACACGGTCGGCATCGACTGCGTTGCAATGTGCGTAAACGACATAATCTGCTGCGGTGCAAAGCCGCAGTTCTTCCTTGATTACATCGCCTGCGGCAAGAACTATCCCGAGAAGATAGCTCAGATCGTATCGGGCGTTGCAGAGGGCTGCGTTCAGGCAGGCTGTGCGCTCATCGGCGGTGAGACTGCCGAGCATCCGGGTCTTATGCCTGATGAGGATTATGACCTTGCAGGTTTCTCTGTCGGCGTTGTTGACAAGGACAAGATCATCGACCCGAGCAAGCAGAAAGAGGGCGACGTTATGATCGCCATCAAGTCAAGCGGCGTTCACTCTAACGGTTTCAGCCTCGTAAGAAAGGTGTTCGACGTGAGCGAACAGAGTCTTGCAAAGACTTATGACGAGCTCGGCGGAAAGACACTCGGCGAAGTTCTGCTGACACCGACAAGAATTTATGTAAAGGCAATAATGAGCCTGCTCGATGCTGTCAACGTAAAGAGCATCTCTCACATCACAGGCGGCGGATTCTATGAGAACATCCCACGTTCTCTGCCAAAGGGACTTTCTGCAAAGATCTCAAGAAAAGACGTTCAGGTACTGCCTATCTTCGATCTTATCGCCAAGACAGGAAATATCCCCGAGAGAGATATGTTCAACACCTTCAACATGGGCGTCGGCATGACGGTAGTTGTTGATAAGGCGGACGCTGACAAGGCTGTTGAGGCTATCAAGGCAGCAGGCGAAGACGCTTATATCCTCGGCGAGCTTATCGCAGGCGATTACGGCGTAGTGATAACCGAGTAATTGGGGAAAACCCTTTTCCTAAACCTCTTAATATGTTTTCTTGCTATGGGATAAACCCACAGCAAGAAAACAGACTGAAAGTTCAAGAGAGAGTTCAGAGAACAACTCTTTTCAATAGAGTCTCCACAACTATTCGGCTATATAACACCAAAAATACCAGTTACCAATTACTTATGAGGTTTTAAAAATGAAAAATATAGTTGTGCTCGTTTCGGGCGGCGGAACGAACCTGCAGGCGCTTATCGACTCGCAGGCAAGAGGCGAGATAAAAGGCGGCAGGATAACCTGCGTCATCTCGTCAAAAGACGGCGTTTTCGCACTTGAAAGAGCAAAGAAAGCGGATATACCGACTGTGGTCATCCCGAGGAAAGAATATACTGACAGCAAGAGCTACAGCGAGGCTATCCTTGCAGAGCTGGACAGGCAGAAAGCCGACCTCATCGTGCTTGCAGGCTTTATGACCATTCTTGACGAGTGCGTGACCAAGGCTTATGATTACAGGATAATCAACGTTCACCCGGCACTTATCCCGAGCTTCTGCGGTGAGGGATTCTACGGACTTAAAGTTCACGAAAAGGCGCTTGAATACGGCGTGAAGGTATCGGGTGCTACGATACATTTCGTAAACGAGAAGGCTGATGCAGGTGCGATAATCCTGCAGGGCGTTGTAAACGTCGAGAATGATGACACGCCTGAGATACTCCAGCGCAGGATAATGGAAAACGTTGAATGGAAGCTGCTGCCGAAAGCTGTTTCGCTTTTCTGCGAGGACAGGATAGAAATAAAAGACGGCAAAGCTTATGTGAAATAAGAGAACATAGCAAGAGGAGAACAAAATGATAAGGTTAAGACCGTATAAAAAGTCGGACAGCGAGATAATAGCAGGCTGGCTGACAGATGAAAAGGGCTTTATGAAATGGTGTGCGGGAATGTACAGATACCCAATGACCGCACAGCAGCTCAATGAAAGATATGACGAGTTCTGCAAAGACGAGAATGCGTGGTTCATGACTGCGCTCGATGAAAGCGGAAAGGTCTGCGGACATTTCATTTTCCGCAAAGCCGACTGTGAAAACAACAGCATACACATGGGCTTTATCATCATCTCGCCCGATATGCGAGGCAAGGGACTCGGAAAACAGATGC
>CAMYUO010000027.1 GCA_947302065.1 uncultured Clostridia bacterium
ATTGGCGGCTCTTTCTGTATTTATCTCGCCGCCTGATATCAGAAAACCTCTTTTTCTGCCTATTCTTTCGAGTATCTCAAATCCCACAACGCAGCCGATAGTTTCATCATCACACGGCGGGATATCGTCCGTGGTGATGCCGTATCTTGCTTCGAGCAGGTCGTTATAATTTTCTTTGAGAAATTCAAGGAGTCTGCACGCAAGGAACTCGGTATCCATTATCTGATCCTTGACTGCGCCTGTGAAGGCAAGCCTTTCACCGACGAGCTTATCCTCAAACTTCGGCCACAGCACGCCGGGCATATCGAGCAGCTCAAAGCCTTCATCAAGACTCACCCACTGTTTGCCCTTTGTAACGCCGGGTCTGTCCTCGACCTTAGCCATCTTTGAGCCTGCAAGGCGATTTATAAAAGATGACTTGCCGACGTTTGGTATGCCGACGATCATAATTCTTATCGGTCTGCCTGTCATTCCTTTGGCTTCCCATTTTGCAATATCGTCTTTAAGTATTGCTTTAAGCTCACTGTAAAATCTGTTGACGTTGCGTCCGCTGCGGCAATCCGTTGCAATAGCGTTGACGCCCTGTTTTTTATACCACTCTATCCAGCGGTCAGTCATATTGCTGTCGGCAGAATCGGCTTTGTTGAGAAGAACGAGTCTCGGCTTGCTGCCCACGATCTTTTTTATCTCAGGGTTCCTGCTTGAAAAGGGTATCCTTGCGTCAGTGATCTCGACGACTGCATCGACGAGTTTCATATTCGATGCCATTATGCGTCTTGTTTTCGCCATATGTCCCGGGAACCACTGAACGTGTGTTGCCTCACTCATTTCCTCACCCCTTTTTCTGCCAGTTTATTCTTATCAGCTTATTTTGCCGAAGCTCTTGAGCGGATAAAGCCTGAAAACTGCATGACCGAGAATGTCGTCATTATCAATGAAGCCGAGCATTCTGCTGTCGGTCGAATTGTTTCTGTTATCGCCCATTACGAAGACTTTTCCCTCAGGCACGTTATATTCGTATATACCGTCAGAAACTCTTGCATCGGCATTGAATCCGCCTTTATCTATCATCGTCACGCTGATATGCTCGTTGCTTTGCTCCTCATCGTTGACATAAACCTTGTTCTTGTTATAATCTATCCTGACCTTGTCGCCGCCGATACCGATGACTCTCTTGATGATAGTCTTATTGAGTATCTCGCTGTTGACAACGATGATGTCGTCACGCTCCGGCTTATAGTTCATATGGGTCATTATCAGTCTGTCGCCGTCGGTGAGCGTGGCATTCATTGAATCGCCTTCTACCGTAACGATGCGCAGGAAGAAAATGAATATCAGAATGATAATGAACATCGCAAATATAAACGACTCTACCCAATCAAGTATCTCGTTTCCGATATTTACAGGTTCGGATTCTTTAAGATCCTCGGGTGCTGCTTTGCTTGCAAGCTTTATATCTTCGGGATCTACGTTTAAAGTCTTTTTTTCTTTGTCCATAGCAAACCTCTGTAAATTAGTATTTGTATATAGCTCTACAACATATAACCACGACCTATGTCCCCCGCCTCATAGGCGGCGGTCATCTTAGTCTTTCGGTGATGAGAATGAATCCTCCACCGAAATCCTAAGCGGCTAGCGCCCGGTCGTGCTTGAATGACGGGGCGATGCCCCTTATTGCATTATACCAAAATCCACCTCAGATTACAAGTGCTTTTCGCAAAAAAACACACAGTATACAACAATTGTTTACACTTGTTCCTGCCCGAAACAAGCAAAAAAGCGCCCGACTCGCAAAAGTCAGACGCTATGATATCATATCAGCTTGATAAGGCTGTCCACAACGAGCTTGATGTCCTCATCGCTCTTGTACGGATCAAGCGGAAGACTGAGCACGCTGCCGCAGATGTTATCTGTGACATCGCAGTCTGCAACGGCGCTGTCTGTACCTGCAAAAGCGCCCTGACAATGCATCGGCTTGATATAGTAGATCATTGTCGGGATACCCTGTGCCTTCATCTCGCTCTGGATCTTGTCTCTGTCAGCACCCTCGGGCAGCTGAACGGTGTACTGTGCCCAGGAACTGTAAAATCCGTCCTTTACAGTCGGAAGGACAAGGCCCTTTTGCTGAGCACCTGCTGCGGTGAACAGCTCGGTATACTTAGCAGCAGCCTTGTTTATATCTTCAAGCTCATAGTTCTTGAAAGCATCGAACTTGACGCTGAGGAGTGCAGCCTGAATGGTATCAAGACGGCTGTTCACGCCGACACGCACGTTATCGTACTTGCTTGAGCCTTTGCCGTGAACCGCATAACTCCTGATAAGGTCAGCCCACTCATCATTATCTGTGAAAACTGCGCCGCCGTCGCCATAGCAGCCAAGCGGCTTAGCAGGGAAAAAGCTTGTTGTTGAGATATCGCCGAAGCTGCAGGCAGTCTTGCCTTTATAGCGTCCGCCGAAGCCCTGTGCGCCGTCCTCAAGCAAAAGCAGGTCATACTTTTTGCAGATCGCCTTTATTGCATCAAAGTCAGCAGGCAGACCAAAAAGATCGACTGCAACGACTGCTTTGAGCTTATACTTTCCCTCGTTCTTTGCCTTGATTATAGCCTTTTCGAGCTTTTCTGGGTCGATGTTGTATGTGTCCTTGCAGACATCGACGAAGATAGGTGTCGCACCCTCGAACGATACGATCTCACCGCTTGCAAAGTAAGTAAAATCAGGCACGAACACAGCGTCGCCCTCACCTATCCCCCACGCCATTGCTGCGAGAGAAAGGGCATCTGTGCCGTTTGCACAGGTAATGCAGTGCTTAACGCCGACATACTCTGCAAGAGCCTTTTCAAGCTCCTTTACAGGTGCGCCGCCGATAAACTGAGCATTTGTGCAGCAGCCCTGAACGGCTGCGTCGATATCGCTTTTGAGCACCTGATACTGCTTTTTCAGATCTCTGAATTCCATTTATTTCACCTCAAGGATAGTATCCTCATTCTTTTCAAATTTTCTGCCGCAATCGGGACAAACAAGGTCTTTGCCGAGCACCTGTCCGCATTCGCATGTCCAGCCTATCTGTCTTGCGGGAACGCCTGCCATAAGTGCGTGTGCAGGAACGTTCTTGGTAACGACCGCACCGGCTGCTATCGTGCAGTATTCGCCGAGCGTATGACCGCACACGATAGTCGCATTCGCACCGATGGTCGCATCGTGCTTTACAAGAGTTTTCTTATAGCCTGCATGACCCTTAGGGTATCTTGTTCTCGGTGTCAGATCGTTGGTGAAAACGCAGGAAGGACCGCAGAAAACATAGTCCTCCAGCTCAACGCCCTCATACAGAGAGACGTTATTCTGCACCTTGACATTGTTGCCGACTTTTACGTTATTCGAGATGTTGACGTTCTGTCCGAAGGAACAGTTCTCGCCGATGACAGCGCCCTTCTGAACATGGCAGAAATGCCAGATCTTCGTGCCCTTGCCTATCTCAACTCCGTCATCAACATAGCTTGACTCGTGAAGAAAATACTCTGCCATTAAAACTCACCCTTCATGTCGATGCTTGCAAAATCGGTCAGAGGCAGCTTGACAGGCTGACCTGTCTTCTGGCTCTTATAGATCGCAAGGATCATTTCAAGTGCATTTCTGCCTGCAACTGCATCTACGTATGGCTGTCTGTCGTTCTCGATAGCGTCGATAACGTCTGCGAACAGGCTTGTGTGACCGTTTCCGTAAACGTTGCTGGTAGCCTCTTTCAGACCCTTGTTCTGCTGGTCTGCATCGCTCTCATCAGCAAAGTCCCATACGTCGATATTATTTGTAGAGGTTCCGCCTATCTTGACGGTTCCCTTTTCACCGAAGATGTAAAGTGTTTCTTCAAGGTTCTTTGGGTAAACGTTAGTTGTACCCTCTATCGTTGCAACTGCACCGTTTTTGAACTTAACGACTGCCATTCCCACGTCCTCAGCCTCGAGGTAATCGTGGAACTGCTGTCTTGTTGTGCCGTAAACCTCGTCAACCTCGTTGCCGAACATCCAGCGCAGCAGGTCGATGCCGTGAATGCACTGATTCATCAGGCAGCCGCCGTCCTGTGCCCATGTACCGCGCCATTTAGCCTGGTCATAGTAGTTATGGTTTCTGTTCCAGCGAACGTGGATAGAGCCGTGCGAAAGCTTTCCGAAGCGTCCCGACTCAAGAGCCTTTCTTGTCTTCTGGACAGCAACATTGAATCTGTTCTGATGACAAGCGCAGACCTTGACATTCATTTCCTTTGAGCGTCTGATTATCTCGTCAGCGTCAGCCATATTCATAGCCATCGGCTTTTCGATGATAACGTTGATGCCCTTGTCTATGCAGTAAAGTGCGATCTCTGCGTGAGGACCGCTCTCTGTTGCGATACTGACGAGCTCAGGCTTGATCTCATCGAGCATTACCTTATAGTCGGTATATCTTTTGATGCTCTCGTCTTTTTCAAGACCGTGCTTTGCGAGCAGTGTTTCCATTGCCTCAGGGAGAATGTCACACACAGCGCAAAGCTCGAGCTTTTCCTTATTGTTGACAGCTGCTTTGATATGATTCGTTGAGATCCTTCCGCAGCCGATAAGTGCATATTTCATCTTTCAGCTGCCTCCGATCAAAGAACTTCGATATTGTCTCTCGGCTGGATATTCTTCATAACGTTCTTGGTGTCGAATATAGCCTTTGCATTCTGCTGTACCATTGCGTAATCAACATTTGTATGAGCGCATGTTACCATCACGAGATCTGCGTCCTTAACGACCTCAGGTGTAAGCTCAGGAATGCTCTTGCCTGTCTCGCCGTAGCCCTTGAACTCAGGTACCCATGGATCGAAGTATGTTACCTCAGCGCCGACTTTCTTCAGCTCCTTAATGACTCTGATAGCCGGGCTCTCTCTGTAGTCGTCGATATCCTGCTTGTAAGCAACACCCAGAACGAGCACCTTTGCGCCGTTGATCGCTTTCTTGTGAGCGTTGAGGATATGCATTGCTCTCTCTACGCAGTAAGCAGGCTGGCTGTCGTTGATGACCATACTGTTCTCGATAAGTGTTGTATGGAAGCCGTACTCACGAGCCTTCCATGTGAGGTAGTAAGGATCGAGCGGGATGCAGTGTCCGCCGAGTCCCGGACCCGGATAGAATGCCTGGAAGCCGTAAGGCTTTGTCTTAGCGGCATCGATAACGTCCCATACGGAGATGCCCATCTCTTTGCAGAGTCTGCCGATCTCGTTTACAAGACCGATATTTATGTTACGGTAGGTGTTTTCAAGTATCTTTTCCATCTCAGCTACTGCAGGGCTGTTAACGGTGAATACCTCGCCCTCGAGAACTGCTCTGTACATTGCGGAGATTACCTCTGCAGCGTCGTCGCCGATTGCGCCGACTACCTTAGGAGTGTTCTTTGTCTTATAGATCAGGTTGCCCGGATCGACTCTCTCAGGGCTGAAGCCGAGATAGAAGTCCTCGCCGCACTTGAGTCCGGAGCCTTCTTCAAGGATAGGCTTGATAAGCTCCTCGGTAGTTCCCGGATAAGTAGTGGACTCGAGCACTACCATTGTGCCCTTTTTCAGGTACTTTGCAACTGCGGTCGAAGAATCACGAACGTAGCTGATATCAGGCTCCTGATGCTCGTCGAGCGGAGTCGGAACGCAGATAGCAACAAAATCAACGTCCTTGATAAAGCTGAAATCTGTGGTTGCCTCGAGCTGCTTTGTCTTTACCAGCTCTGCAAGGTCAGAATCAACAACATCACCGATGTAGTTCTTGCCTGCGTTTACCAGATCGACCTTTGCCTTCTGAACGTCGAAGCCGATAGTCTTGAAGCCTGCCTTAGCCTTCTCGACTGCGAGCGGGAGTCCTACATAACCAAGGCCTACCACACCTGCAACGATCTTTTTCTCTTCGATCTTTTTGAGCAATTCCTGTTTCATACTATTTCACCTTTCGTATTAAAATTTACTTATTTGATGCTCTGTTTTGCAGAGCAGAAAAAGCTTTGTCAGATTGATTTATAAAGCTTGATGAGCTTATATGCGATGCCCTGCGGAGAAAAATTCTCCACTGCGTAGCTGCGGATCCTTCTGCGGTGATAGCTTATCGCTGTCAGCATCATTTTATCCATTGCTTTTGCAAGTGCATCTGCATCGCCGACCGGCACGAGCATGCCGTTGTGCTCGTTGATTATGTCCTGCGGACCGCCGCACTCTGTCGAGATAACGGGCAGGCCCGAGCACATCGCCTCGATGAACGAAACGCCGAAAGTTTCGGATCTTGATGCGAGCACGAACGCATCGCTGCGGGCATATTCCTGTGCGATGACTTCTCTTGACTGATGCCCTCTGAACGAGACTCTGCCGGATATTCCGAGAGATCTGCACAGATGCAGCAGTTCATTTCTCTTGACACCGTCGCCGAAAATATTCAGCAGAGCTGTGTCACTATGTATCTTTGAAAACGCTTTCAGCAGCACTTCAAACTGTTTTATCTCAACGAGATTTCCGCAGGAAACGAATCTGAAAGGCTGACCTCCGCCGCTTGACACACTGTCGAACACGTTGATGTCAACGATATTGCCGATGACCACAGGCGTGATGCCTGTACTCTTGTGGATATTCTGCGCAAGCGCATTGCTCACCGCAATGACCCTATCGGCTTTCGGATAAGCGTTTTTTGCAAGGGCGAGATTTTTCGCATCGGGCGACGGTGTGTTCATCAGTGATGAATGCTCCGTTACCACAAATTTAGCGCTGCTTCGCTTTGCAGCAGCTGCGAACGCACTTGATATCTCGGTAAAATGAGTGTGGATGATATCAGGCTTCCAGCCGTCGTTGCAGATCCAGTGCAGTGCTTTTTCAGCGGCTTTCTCGGCATACACGCCTGCAAATCCGCCCGGCAGCATACTGCTGAACGAATTGACTGTCACGCAATGCATACCGTGCGCTGCAAAGAGCCTTGCGCCGTGCGGTCTGCGGCTTTTCGGCGACCTCAGGTCGAGTGAAGCTATTCTCACATCGCAGCCTGCGGCTTTGAGCGCCTTAGCCTGATCAAGCTCGAAATTACCGAACTTATTTTCGCTGCCCGAGTTATATCCTCTGGCACAGATCAAAATTTTCAATGCCGAGCCTCCCGTCAGCAGTTTACTTTTTCAGCACGCTTTCATAAAGCTTGAACAATCTCTTTTCCTCGATGCCCCAGTTGAATCTTTCGGCAACGGCTTTTCTGCCGTTTTCGCCCATTCTCTTTGCAAGCTCGGGATCATCAAGGATCGTGCGTATCGCTTTTGCTACCTCATCGGTATTCTCCTGGTCTACGCACAGACCGAATTTATATTTTTCAACCATCTTGCGGTTGTATTCGCAATCCGAAAGGATAACAGGCAGTCCCATCGACATATATTCGTACACCTTGATGCCGAACGTATCGATCTTGAAATACTGTCCCTTATCACGCAGGGTGAACATTCCGATCTTTGATCTTTGCATCGCAAGTCTTACCTGCTCTCTGTCAAGAAAACCGAGGTGCTCAACGCAGGAATACTCGGGCATTTTCTTGACCTGCTCGCCGTAGGAAGCGGGATCGAAATCACCTGCAAGCAGCAGCTTTACGCCTGCTTTGCTTGCTGCAAGGATATCGTTCGTTATGCCTCTGTCCTCGGTGAGTGCACCTATGTAGCAGACTGTATTATCTTCGCCCTTAGCGTTCGGGTCGTAAAGATCGTAGAACTCTGCGAGGACAACAGGGTTGCCTATGATAGCTGTTCTTCTGCACAGTCTTTTGAACGGATTCTTACCGCCGATAGTACACGGGAAGATAACAGCGTCAAATCTTCTGAGTGCGAATTTTTCAAACGCACCGTATCCGCCTGCGATGAATTTGAGTGCAGGCTTTGGCAGATAGTCTTTGCACATTATCTGCTCGGTATATTTTTCGTGGCTGTCAAAGATGACTTTTTTGCCTTTCTTTTTGAGCATCAGTCCCCACGGGATAAGCTCGGGGTCATGGAAATGATACACATCAGCATCGAGCCTGAGCGCTGTTTCGTAGACTTTCTTTGCAAAGCTTGTTGCCCTTGCAAGTCTGCCGCTGCCCGGTTGACCCACGCCTATGACGTGAACACCGTTTTCGACCCTGCTCTCACCTCTTGCGACGAGGTATGTCTTATAGCCTGCTCTTGCAAGCGAGGAACATTCCTTGACGAAGATCCTCACGTCATTGCTGTTGTGAGCACTCGTCATATGACAGACCTTATACATCAGCTTTTCTCCTTCTGTTCGCAGATTTGCGTCTGCGCTTGTCCGACTTGCCGAAATCGAGACCTGCAACGGCAAGCACGGTCATTATCATTGTTTTGAATTCGCTCATCAGACTGAAATCCCTGATAGCTGCAAGATTATATTTCATCTTTTCGGGAAGTATCTTTTCAACATAGACCTTATCGACATCGTCTGCATCTTCAAGCAGCTTGTCCTCGTCCTTGTAGCAGATACTTGCCTGAGAGGTCACGCCTGCGGGAAGCAGCAGCGTCGCTCTCATTTCGGGAGTGTATTTTTCAACATACTTTGGTACCTCGGGACGAGTGCCCACAAAGGTCATCGTGCCTCTGAAAACATCTATCAGCTGGCATATCTCGTCGAGTCTGAATTTTCTTATCAGGCTGCCGACCCTCGTTATGCGCTTATCGTTGCCGACAGTCACCTGACTGCCCATCTTGTCAGCATTGTTGACCATCGTTCTGAACTTGAATATGCGAAAGCGCTTTGCATACTGCGTGACTCTTTCCTGTCTGAAGAACACCGGGCCCTCAGAGTCAGCCTTTATCGCAATCGCAAGAATGAGGAACAACGGCGAGAACAGCACGAGCATTATTGCCGACACGACTATGTCGAACGTTCTTTTCAATGCAAGGCTGAGCCATTTTTTCTGCAAGATGTTGTAATACTTTCGCACCTGCGGAACTTTCATCTCCTCAGGCAGCTGATCCCACTTTTTCAACGAATATACTCCTTAGCGATCTTTGAATAGCAGTCAGCAACATACTCGACCTGCTCATCTGTCAGGCAGGTATGCAGCGGCAGCGTGATCTCGTTTTTGAATGCGGCGAATGAATTCGGGAAATCGTTGATATCGAATCCCAGCTCCTTATACGCTGTGAACATCGGCAGCGGCTTATAGTGGACATTTGCTGCGATGCCCTGCTCAGCGAGCTTGATGATCATCTCATTCCTCTGTTCGAGCGTTATGCCCGGCACTCTCGTGAGATACAGATGTCCCGATGACTCATACTCATCGGTATAGTGCTTGAGCACCTTGACGCCGACAGGCTTGAGCCTTTCGTCATAATAATCAACGATATCTCTGCGTCTTTCAAGGATCTTGTCGTATCTTTCGAGCTGCTTGAGTCCGACCGATGCAGCGATATCTGTCATATTGCATTTATACCATGTGCCGATGATGTCATATTCCCAAGCGCCGAGCTTTGATTTTGCAAGTGCGTCCTTGCTCTGTCCGTGCAGACTGAAAAGCTGCATCTGCTTGTACATCGACTCATCATCAAAGCCGTCTATCGTTTTCCAGGTAAGAGCGCCGCCCTCTGCGGTGGTCAGGTTCTTTACGGCATGGAATGAGAATGCGCTGAAATCACCGATATTACCTGCTTTAACACCTTTTCTCGATGCACCGAACGAATGAGCCGTATCGGCATTGACAGAAATTCTGCCCATAGCCTTCTGGATAACGTTCTTCGGTCTGAACAGGTGCTTTTTGCGCTCAACAATATCGAATATCCTGTCATAGTCGCAAGGGATACCCGCAACGTCGACCGGAATGATGACCTTTGTCTTTTCGGTTATCGCATTTTCAAGAGCATCATAGTCCATTTCAAGACTATGCTCCTGCGTATCGATAAGCACGAGCTTTGCACCGACATGGCATACTACCGAAGCGGTAGCTGTGTAGGTGTATGCGGTCGTGATGACCTCATCACCCTCGCCGACACCGAGTATCCTCAGCGCCATTTCGGCACAGGCAGTCTGCGAATTAAGGCAGCAAGCCATCTTCGTGCCGACATAGTCAGCAATTTTCTTTTCAAACTGTTTTGTTCTCGGACCTGTTGTTATCCAGCCCGAACGCAGAGCCTCGACGACCTCGTCTATCTCTGCCTGAGATATATCCGGCGGTGAAAATGGAACTTTCATCATTATCATACCCTAATCCTGTATTTTTATCATCACACGTTTGTTTTCTCCGTTTAGTGAGCGCTGTTTTACGGCTGAAAAGCAGGAGCTTTTCTCCGCCGCCTGAACGCAGCACATCACTATATTATGATACTACAAAACGCCCGCATTGTCAACCTTTTTATGCCTGTTTTTGTGTTATTGCACAATAGCTTTGAACCCATAAAACCGAATTTTGATATATATTTTGTGACCGCAGGCGGCACTGTTGTCAGCAGCCAGCTGCACACACAATTACGCAACAAATTATTCAAAAAGATAACAAAAAGAGGGCACAGAAAAACTGCGTCCTCTTGTGTGAAAATATGCCGCTGACCGGGGTCGAACCGGTACGGATTTTACTCCGAGGGATTTTAAGTCC
>CAMYUO010000028.1 GCA_947302065.1 uncultured Clostridia bacterium
AATTTTAAGTTTTCAAAGTAAAATTTAAGGTTTCGAGGGTACATTTTAAGTTTTAAACCCCGAACGCAGCAATGTCCTCAAACAGAATACTGACCTCGTCAATCTTCTTATTGGTGTGATAGTGTCCGTAGTACCACTTCTTGTATTCTACGTTCTCCTCTATCTTGTCAAGCCACTGCTCCGTGGATTTATCAACTGTTGACTGGTCGATGCAGGACAGGAACACCTGCACCGGGCGGTTTTGTTATCTGCTGTGCCTAACTGAAAACGCAGGGATAAGCTTTGCAGCAGCTGCACTTGACACATTCTGCTTGTAATGGTATACTGATGTGCAAGAACATTTGCACCGAGGCGACGGCATTTTCACACGACAAGGGGGTCAGATATCATGGCGGGGAAAAAGCTAAAGAATCAAAAACTGCTGATACAGACAGCACTGGTTTTTCTGTCGGTCATGATCGTTCTGGTCACTTCCGTTTCCGCAGCGATGTATTATTCGACCATTCAAGGATTCTTGGGAGCGCAGGAAGAATCTATGGAAGTGGTTTTAAATAAAATGTATGGTAAATTCAATGATGAGTATTTCTCCCGCAAGGGCGTTTCTGAATGGTATATCGACAAATGGGAAAAGTATGCGCAGCAGATCAGTGCCGTCAACTACGATGATGATAAGACGCTTTTCACAGAAGAGGAAATAAAACTGGCAGATGAATTTGAAGCATCACACCCTGATCTGGATCCGTCTTCCTTCGAGTTTCTGGAGCAGGTTCCTCAGGAGCTGGAATTGTTTTACGCCAAGCTTTTCTATGATACATTCCGCAATGGTTTCAAACAGATCGGTCAGGACACATACTACCGCCATATGTTAATGATCGACATATCTAAGGAAAAGCAGGGCACTGTCATTGTAAGCACAGGCACTGACGGTGAGCCGGAAAAGAAGCTGGGTGACCGCTTTGACATAGATATTTCGCAGCACCCTGCGATCAAAAAAATCACCGAGACAAATTCATCAGATGTTATTTTTGAAAAATCAAATGATTTCCCCGAGAAAGGCGATTATTATATCGGCTACCGCCCGTTCTTCACAGACGGGAAGCTGCGGGCTTTGTTCTGTGTGACTTACAACTGGAAACAGATACGGATCATGGCTGCACGATCTCTGAAGCTCACACTGATCATCAGTATCAGTATTGCAGCATCTGCACTTTTCGTACTGCTTGCAGCGCTGTATCGCTGGTCTGTCCGCCCGGTCAAGAGGATCGAGCAGGCGCTGATCGACTACACCGGTGACAAAAGCTCAAAGAAGGTCATAAAGAAAATGTACGATATCAAAGTGCGCAACGAGCTTGGCTTCCTTGCAGACGTCATTTCCGATCTGGTGCTTGAAGTAGACCTTTATAATAAAGAAGCGCTGCGGACACAAAAGGAGCTGTATGATGCACAGGTGCAGATCATGGTTTCTCAGATACAGCCGCATTTTATGTATAATACGCTGGCTTCGATCGCTATACTGTGCAAGCTCGATCCTGCGACGGCTTACGAGGCGACAGTCACCTTTTCAAAGTATCTGCGCGGAAATATGGATTCCCTGAAGCAGACAGAGCCTGTTTCGTTCGAGCGTGAGCTGGAGCATCTGAAGCAGTATCTGTATATCGAAAAGCTGCGGTTTGCAGACAAACTGAACATACAATACGATATTCACACCACAGATTTCAAGGTCCCGATGCTTTCTATACAGCCGATCGTTGAAAATGCGGTCAAGCACGGTGTCGGCATGAAGCGTGAGGGCGGCACGGTGACGATCGCATCGAATGAGACCGAAAACGGCTATGAGATCGTTGTATCCGACGACGGTGTGGGATTTGATGCAGATGCACCTAAAAAGGATGACGGACGCTCCCATGTGGGCATGGAAAACACCAAAAAGCGTCTGCGTGATATGTGCAATGCCGAGATAACCGTTACAAGCACACCAGGCGAGGGTACGACTGTGAGGATCATTATACCGAAAGTGTCAAAGGAGGACGAGGATACATGAGGATGCTTTGTGTGGACGATGAGCCGCTGATGCTGCGTATGCTTGAAATGGCTATCAAAGAGGCAAGACCCGATGCTGATATAACAGCCCATTCAGATCAGCTTGAACTGCTTGAGGACGCAAAGAAAAACGGCTGTGATGTGGCTTTTCTGGATATACATATGCGCGGTATGAACGGCGTACAGCTCGCAAAGGAGCTTAAAGCGGTCAATCCGAAGATGAATATAATCTTTGTCACGGGATTTTCCGAATACAAGGGCGATGCGATGGACATGAAGGCAAGCGGTTACATTATGAAGCCTGTTACTGCCGATGACATCGACAGGGAGCTTTCAGAGCTGCGATTCCCGATAGTGCCGAAGAAAAGTGCACTGCTGCGTGTGCAGTGTTTTGGCAATTTTGATGTGTTCACGCCCGGCGGTGAGCGTGTAAGATTTGAGCGCAGCAAATCAAAGGAGATGTTTGCATACCTCGTACACCGCAGCGGCAGCGCTTGCACCATCAAGGAGATCGCCGCAGCACTGTTCGAGGACGACCCTTACGACAAAAAGCAGCTCAACTATATACAGCAGCTTATCCATTCGATGATAAAAGCTCTTCGGGCTGTGGGCGCAGAAACGGCTGTTTGCAGAGATTACAACTCGCTGGCAGTTAACCCCGATGTGCTTGACTGTGACTATTACCGCTTCAAGGAGCTTGATGCGGGCGCAGTCAACTCATTTCAGAATGAGTATATGAGCCAGTACAGCTGGGCAGAATTTTACTTCGATTAACACGCAAATCCCCCCGTATCACACCTGATACGGGGCTTTTTTTGCCCCCCCAAATAGTTTTTTCAAAAAAATCCGGTTTGTAGGATTGCACAAAGATTTCGATGATTTTCCCCGGTTCCGCACCGGAAATCCGGGGCGACCCGGCGGAAACCGGGTGCTTTTTTGTGCAATGTGCTGCTTTTTGCAGTTTTGCAGGGGAAGTATGACAAAAATACTGTAACAATCTTGTCACACCCGGGGTGATATACTGAAGTCACAGCAAGGGAAAGACCCAAGCCGAACAACAAAAAAAGACAAAACAAGGAGGAATCATTATGACAAACACAAACAAAAAGACAAACGGAAAGATCAAAAGAACATTTAGCGCACTGCTTGCCGCTGTGATGATGATGTCAACCGCAGCAACGATTGCTGCATCGGCAGCCGACACAAATACAGTCGTAAAAATGAACACCACCGCTGCAATGGCGCAGGCAAACGTGCTTGATCCCACATTTACCCTCAACAGCGATCTGCTCAAAACCAAAAACGTTACAACGGCAACGATTTTCAAGGTGCTTGAGGGTACCACCAAATACGGCAAGTATTTCACACCAGCGCTGGGTTTTGTAACAGACCTGGTATTCGGTCCCAAGAAAGACCCGACACAGCAAAAGCTCGATGATATAAACGATAAGATCGACAAGCTGTTTGACCGCATCGACGAGCTCCAGGACGAGATCGTAAACTCCTTTGGCAACCAGCTGGGCATACAGAACTTTTACGATAAATTCGTAGCCTTCAAAAGCCAGATACAGAACATGAGAAAAAAGATCAATCAGATCTCCGATGATGATTCCCTGACGCAGCTTGACAAGATCGCAAAGATCGGTTCGCTTGCAGGCAGCTACAATGAGTGGGACGTTAAATTCGAGGACGTTCAGGGGCAGCTGGACGAGCTTATCAACAAGCCTTCGTTCACCCAGAAGGGCAACATCTTTGAGCTGACCTACAACCATTTCTGCGGCGATTCCATGTTCAGCGGCGAGGCTATTGACAAGGCAAAGCCTCTGTGCGATTCGCTGATGCAGGTCTACATCGCAGGTGCAACCACCATCACAGAATGTCTCGCAGCACAGTATTATGTATCGCAGCTCCCCGACGAGTATAAGGATAAGATAGACAGCGAATACAAGTCTCACATCTGCCGGAATGCAAATGACATACTCAGCGAGATCGAATCGGTCAACAAGAATATTATCAACATCGGAACGGTGACAGTAAACAAACGCGGTGATCTGTTATATTACAAAGACCAAAAAGGAAGAATATACCCCAAGGACACTAAGTGCATGAAAATAAATGACGGCGTCCATAACGGCGAAAAGTATTATGTATACAGCAGCGTCAAATCGTCAACTGATTTCACAAGACCTTCTACTGTTTATATCGGCGGACCGAATACAGCCTGCTACGTTGAAGTAACACCTGTTTACGACATCGTCCGTGAAGATGTTAAAAAGCCGCTTGACAGCACATACAAGAAGATGTATGATAACGTGATGAACAGGTCAAGAAGAATACTTGTCAACAAACACTCAAATGGCGAGGGCTACGAGGTATCTTCTAAGCTCTACTGGAAAAACCACAGCGACAACCCCGACGGCATCAAAAAATACACCGGTGACAATGCTGCTGTTTCGGTAAAATGGTTCAATAAGACAGCAGGCGATCCGCAGATAAGCTTTAATGATGTCAGGGCTATGGCAAAATACTGCCTCAGCAAGGGAATTACAGTCCGCACGCTTCTTAACAGCGCAGGCATCGACACCTCGGCAGTTCCCAAGGATGCCAATATCATTACAAGCTACGGTATAGATGATTCTACCGGCGATGCAAGGGATTTCTTCTGCGGCTCACACTATTCAAACGGCTACTATAAAGGCATAAACATCGACCAGTTAGGAGCATTAGGAGCAATGGAGCGAAAGATAAAGTTTGTTGATGCAGGCTCCAATGGCTGGAAAAATCAGAATTGGGCCTGGGCACCCGGCGGCGCATTCTGCTGGCTGACAAAGTGATAAATGGGCACTGAACGAATACACTCACTTTTTCGCAAACTTCGAGCAAAAACAATGAGGCTGACAGCTCCGAAACACAAATCAAAATAGTATAACATAACAACCGCCCGAGAGTTTATTCTCCCGGGCGGCTGTTCGTGCTGTTCATCATTTGCCAAAGGGGTCTGTAAACCGTTTATCAGCGCACGGATCAAAGACCGATAAGCGTCAAATAAACGTCAAAGTTCAGAACAGGCGGCAGAACTCCTGCACCCGCCTGAAATCGCCGTGTGTGTCACCTGTAATGTAGATCATAGTGTTCTCTCCTGTTATCATATTTGTGTTAGTATACATCTTTGTGCTTAGATTGTCAAGCTAAAACAACACATCAAGCAGAACTTTTTTTGCATCTTGAAAAGCGGATTGGTTTGTAGTATAATAGTGTCAAACCAGAGCAAAGCGAGGGAAAAAGATGAACGAGAATAACGAGTTGCCAAGAGGCGACAGCACGGAATATATTTACGATGATATATTTTCGGGCGATCCGGTATTCGATCCGTCCTCTCCGCAGGACCTTATAGACGGCATAAACAAGGCACTCGAGCTTGACGCTGAGCCGATATTTGCAGACGGACTTGCAAAAAGGCTGACCGAGCTTGGCATAGATTGCACAAAAGACGACACCGACATCATGCTTGCCGAGGTGAAACGCAGGTACAAGCAGTTGCTGGGCAAGGACTGTCCGAAAGCAGTGACCAACTGGATAAAGGGCACTCCCCCGGGCGTGACCAACCGCTGCAACAACTATGACCTTTGCTATGCGCTTGAAATGGACGAGCAGCAGGTGCATATTTTCTTCGAGAAATATTATCTGACGATCCCATTCAATGTGAAAAGCCGTATTGATGCGGTTTATTTCTATTGCTTTGTTCACCAAAAACCATACTCAACAGTCAAGAAAATGCTAAATGCTTCAAGCGGTTTTGTGCCGCAGGAGAACGCTCACACCCACACCTTGCAGATAGCACGAACTATCCGTGAGACAGACGATGACGACAAGTTCATGACATATCTTTCAACTCACTGCTACAATAACGAGCAGCAGTTTCAGCTGGCACGCTCGCTGATAAACGATGACATCAAAGCGATCAAAGAAAAGCTGACCTCGGACAGTTCAAATGATGTGCACAAGGGCAGAGAGAACAGCAGCGTTATTGATGAGCTGCTCGGGTACAGATACCAGCGTGACAACAAAAAAAGGAACAACCCGAACCTCCCAAAAAGATTTACCGAGTCGCTCATCAAGGACGTGACTCTCGGCAAAATCATCAGGGGCGAGGAAGTGACATACGAAACGCTTCGCAAGGCGCTGATGCTTTTCAGGTTCTACCGCTTTTACAGTGAAGCGCCGAACACAGATAAAAACTCGATTTTCAATAATCTATGTGACTTTTACGATGAGCTGAATATTCTGCTGATACAGTGCGGATTTGCACGGCTGTATGAGCGCCATCCGTTCGACTGCCTGCTGCTTTACTGTGCAAACACCGATGACCCAGTAATTGCGATGCACACGCTCAACGATTACGGAAAAGAAGATTGAATCCATTTTTATAACTCCCGCTGTCAATGCGGTATACTTTTCAAAAGGAGGTCGGTGCTATGCTGAAAACAGGACAAAAACTGAATACAGACGACCGTGGGTATACCGTGCTCGAGCAGCTGGGACAGGGTGCGAACACGATAGCGTATCTTGCAAGCTGCGAGTCAGGCGGACTTGTGACCAAGTGCATTCTCAAAGAATTCACACCGCAGAGTACCGAGAACTTCGATGCAGGTAAGCAACGTTTTATCGCCTCGGGAAAAATGCAAAGCGACATCAGACAAAGAACCGCACTGACCAATCAGACACCGCCCGTCAGCCACATCTTTGAGGCGAACGGAACAGCCTTTATCGACGTTGCCTGCTTTGGCGGAACGACCCTTGACAAGCTGAACGCCCTGAGCCTTTTGCAGTATATGCAGCTGTGCCTGACGATAACAAAGACGGTTGGGTACTATCACAGCGCAGGGTATCTCTGCCTTGACCTCAAGCCCGAGAACATCTTTGTTATGCAGAATTCTCCCGACGACACCGTGACTCAGCTCGTTGAATTCATCGACTTTGACAGCATCAGAGAGATAAGTGAAATCTCACAGACAGGTATGTTTTCATACACACGCTTATGGGCAGCACCCGAGCAGCTTGACTCCTACGGCGCATCAAAAATAAATGTTCAGACGGACATCTTCACGCTCGGCGAGATAGTTTTCTTTTTGCTTTTTGGCAAGCACTCGACCGACAGCGAGCACAGAGGTTTTTCAAAGTATCCGTTTGAGGAATGCAAACGGGAGTACAAGCTTTACACCGAGCGACCCGAGGTACAGAACCTGTTCATACAGCTGTTCAGAGGCACTCTGCGTTCGTCGCCGAACAACAGGTTCAGAAGCACGCACGAGCTTGCAGGGATACTTGAAAAGCTGTGCGATGCACTCTCGCAAAAGGACTATATCGTGCCGCATCTGCCGCATGTTTCGCCCTATTTTGTCGGGCGTGAACAGGAGATGCAGGACCTTGAGCAGCTGCTTGACGAATACCGCACCGTGTTCGTTTACGGCGTGGGCGGTATCGGCAAAAGCACGCTGGTGCGCAGCTATATCCACGCCAAAAAAGGCGAGTACGATGTTATCGTTTACCTCGAATCAGACGGGGATTTCCGTACGGCATTTGCAAACGACACGCAGCTGCAGATAAGCACTATCCGCAGGCTTGACGGCGAGAGCACAGACGAATATTATGGCCGCAAGCTGCTGCAGTTCAAGCGCATCTGCACAGACAAAAAAGTGCTGTTCGTGGTCGACAACTACAATGCGCTGATAAGCAAGGATCTGTCGGCTGTCTGCGAATGCGGCTATGACACGATTATCGTTTCACGCCGCCAGCCGCCGCTGAACAGCTTCGCAGCGCTGCCGGTAATCGCTATCAATGATGACGATGTGCTGATGAAACTTATAGAGCTGAATCTGCAGCGCCCGATAACCAAAGACGAGCGTGAGCAGTTTCGCAGCATCATCATTGCGGTGATGCGGCACACACTTGTTATCGAGCTTATCGCACGGCAGATCGCCGCAGGCAAAATGGACGTAAAGAAAGCAAAAGAGCTCATCTGCGAAGGTGGCTTCACTCGCTTTTCAGGCGAGGTGATAGAAAACTACAAGGACGGCGAGCAGGTATACGACACCCTTTCGGGCATAGTTTCGATACTGTTCGATGCAAGCAACATGAGCGACGATGAGCAGTTCGTGCTGAAAATGTTCTCACTGCTCGATGTGCGTGGACTTGAAGCAGAGGTGTTCATGGATTTCTTTGACGACGAGGTCGAGAACTTCACGGCTGTTCTTGCGGAGCTTAACGAACTCGGCTGGATAGACTGCGACGAAGATGAACATACTTACAGCGTTCACCCTGTTATCGCCGAAGCAGTGCAAAACTGGGATTGGTGCGGCAGCGTCAGCGATGTCAGGGTCATGGAAACTTACAAGCAGCTCGTGGACATCTACGCAGGAATGGACGATGAGATACAGATAGAAACGATCGTCAAGGACGCAGAGCGCTACAAGGACAAGCACCCGCGGCATTTTGTCAAAGCTATGTATCTTTCACTGCTCGGTACGCTTTACGATGTGCGCATCGGCGGCAGGTATGACCCCATAGACGACGAGGAAGAACAGCAGCTTGAGGAGTTTGCACACCTGCTGCTTGATACGATAGATGAAATGGAGCTGTCCACAGATGAACACAAAACAAAGTATCTGATACAGTTCTATCTTGATGCGATCAGCGTGATAAGCCGCTGTTTCCCGCAATACAAGCAGGAGGCTGCGAACTATATGCAAAAGGCATCAGATATGGTGCTCGATGCAAAATGCGAAAAGACCGACAAGGTCACTTGCTATTACTTTATGACAATGGCGTGGTTCTTCACATTTACCGAGCCGGACTGGGAACAGGCATACACTTACGCCTCATGTGCGTCACAAGTCGGCACAGAGTGTTTCGACTCGCCGCTTGAATTTATCGACAGCGTGCTTATCCCGTCGGCAGAGTGCTTCTGCGTCCATAAGCATTTCGATGAGTCGATAGAAGCACTCACAAGCGGTGTCGATCTTTGCAAGGAATATCCCAAGTCATATACCTTTGCAGACAAGCACGCCCAGCTGCTCAACTGTATGCTCGATGTGTATTGCGAAATGGGCGAACTTGACAGATGCAGAGAGCTGGTCGGTGAGATAGACAAGATCATCCAGAGCAGTCCCGACTACCGCATTTACCGTGATGTTGACCCGAATCTACGAAAAATACTCTTCCCCTAAACTAAACAGCAGGTTCAATCGAGCCTGCTGTTTTTCTTTTGGAATCCATTTTTATATTGTCGTTTTCGGGCGTGATATAATGATAGCAGAAAGAAAAACACAACACCATATGATAAAACAAGGAGGTTAGACTATGAAAAAGAAGATATTAGCTATCATCTTAGCGGCAGCTATGACCATCAGCGTTGCAGGGTGCAGCGAATCCGGTTCGTCGCCGGGCAATTCAGATGTCGCAGAAAGCTCTTCTGAGAACAGCTACACAAAAGAAATAACGATAGATAATGTTACTCTTTGTCTGCCGGAAGATGCGACCGTATCAGATGAGAACAGCAGTACCGGCGACAAATTGACTTGGTACAAGACAAGCTTCGGAAAGATATCCGTTCGACAAGCCGACGTATTCACTGATGACTGGCACAGTGAAATTACGGTTTCCTTTTGGACTATCGATGCCAAAAAAACGGAAAAGATAATGATAGGTAACGAGAAAGCATTGATGTATGTAAGAGATTACAACTCCAAGCCTGCTTATTGGCTAAATTTCAACAGCAGCAAGCATTGCATCAACATCATAGTCGTCAGTGATACATCAGAGGAAAATGCAAAAGAGGAATACGAGGAATTCTTAAAGCACATATCCATCGACTCTTCAGCACCCAAGGCGACAACAACGACTACTACGACTGTAACTACGCCATCAGCTAAAGATGAGTTCAACGAAAAATATGGTAAACTTCCGACCTGGAAAGACGTCAAATATGATCCGTTATCGTACATAGGCAAGAATTTCACAATAACCGATGCGACATATGAGATCGACGATTATTACAATTATGAATACAGGGATACCGAAGGAAAGTATTTTGTCTTTTCTGCTACGCCTCCTGGCACATATATCAGCGATAGATTGTATATCTATGCAGACCGAACAAAGTTTGACTGGCTGTTCCAGGCACTTAAGGAGAAAAGGCTCAAAGGAAGCATAGTTGTAAAAGCAGAATTCAAAAACGCCACCAAGCGAGGTATGGCAACACTGGTAGATACGCAATAATCACTAAATATCACGAAAGGAGCAAATCAAAATGAAAATGACAAAAGAAGAAAAAGGCCTGCTGGCTAAGCTCGCAAGCGGTGTGCTTGATGGTCTGGTGGGAGATGAAAAAATCTACCCCGGCTACAAGAAGGTGTACTGCGGAAAGTATATCAAAGACGGGGAACCGGTTTCATACCGTCA
>CAMYUO010000029.1 GCA_947302065.1 uncultured Clostridia bacterium
AACAATTTGTGATATCTCATTATACCTCAAGTTTTTGATAGAAAGACAAAAAAATTAATACAATATCATTTCAAAAAGGATATAATGTAGGCAGTAAGGAAAGTGAAAGTGAAATTCAAGACGAGACTATGAAAGGAGGGAAAGTCCCGGACGAGATCATTCCGGGGCGTAACGATATGACAAAGACATACGATCTGACAAAGGGAAAGCCTTCCCGCCTGATACTCAGCTTTTTCTTCCCCATGCTGCTGACAAATATGTTTCAGCAGGTCTACTCGATAGCGGACACAGCGATAGTCGGAAAGGGTCTGGGCGACAACGCACTCGCCGCCGTCGGCAACATCTCTTCCCTGACCTTTCTTATCATCGGTTTTTCAATGGGTCTGGGCAACGGCTTCAACGTGCTCACCGCCCAGAGCTTCGGCGCAGGCGACTACAAAAAACTGCGCAGATACCTCGGTTCTTCGATAAGGCTGTGTATTATAATCGCAGCGCTGCTCACAACGCTGAGCGTCGTGTTCCTCAAAGACGTGCTCGTGCTGCTGCAGACAGATGAAACGATAATGGCTGACAGCCTGTCCTACGGTCTTGTGATCTTCGCTGGTCTCTCAACAGCTATGCTTTACAACATGTGCTCGGGCGTGCTTCGTGCGCTGGGCGACAGCAAAACTCCCCTGCTTGCGATCATCATTTCGACAATAGTAAATATCCTGCTCGACTGCTGCTTCATCTTCCTGTTCAGGACAGGTGTGTGGGGCGCTGCAGCCGCAACGGTAATGTCACAGCTGCTGTCCTCGGCAGTCTGCATGTACAAGCTGCGCAAGATAGATTTCATCAGGCTCAGCCGCAGTGATTTCGCATTCGATCTCAAACTCGATATGAGCCTGCTCAAAAACGGCATTCCAATGGCGCTCATGAACTCTATCACAGCTATCGGCTGCATGACAGTTCAGTATTTCGTCAACGGTCTGGGCGTTGCATATACCTCTGCATATTCAGCTTGCAGCAGATTCATCAATATGTTCATCCAGCCGTCCTGCACAGCAGGCTACACGATGTCTGCATTTGCAAGCCAGAACTACGGCGCAAAAAAATACAGCCGAATCAGAGACGGCATGGGCGTGTGCATCGCAATTGCCAGCGTGTCCTATTTCATACTCGGCTCGGTAATGGTATTTGCACCTGATCTCCTCGGCAATATACTGCTCGACGGCGAAGAGCCTATCCGCATCGCATCGCAGTATTTCAGGATCTGCGGCGCAGCACTGTTCGCAGTTGATTTCCTGTTCGTTTTCAGAAGCTGTGTTCAGGGTCTGGGCAGACCGCTTATCCCGATGCTTTCGGGCATAATGGAAATGGTGATGAGAGTCGGCGTGATCGTGCTGTTCATCGGCGGCGCAGGCTTTGCCGCAACCGCATTCGCAGAGATCGCCGCATGGGTCGGCGCACTCGCAATGAACGTCTCGGCATACTTCTATATCACCCGCAAAAAGCTCGCCATCGAGCGCCGCACAAGTCACGATACCGCACGCAAGCACCACGCTAAGCCTGTAACGGAAGCAGGCTGAGAACAAAGCGCAAAGCACCCGCATCGGCGTTCACGCTGTCACCTGCGGGTGCTTTTTCTGTACTGCCACGCAGAACAAGCTGTAACCAATTGTAATTGCACTGTAATTGCAAAACAAGCAAATCGTGCTATAATGATATTCAGGCAAATGCGCACAGACATTTGGAAATACCAAAGGAGAAAACGATGAAAAAGCTGTTGCTGATAATAGTCCTGCTTTTCGTGCTGCCCGTTCAGAGTGTTTTTGCGGCGATGAAACCTGCGGACACGATAACGCTTGACATAAACAACATCCCGAATGATGCGGTATATATAGACGTTCTGTTCGACTTCAAAAACGGTGAGAGCTACACCGAGCTTGACAAAGAATATATGAAACGGTACGACTTTGACATAACCGAGTTAGCCGAATATGACGATGACGATTTCGTGAGTTTTTCCTGCCATTACAGAGGCGGGAATAAAGCGGATATGCACATAAAAGAGGGCAAAACGGTCTTTGTCGGTGAGAAAGAATTCAGGCGGTTCAAATTGACCGACAAAAGCCTGAAGCTCGCCGTTCTTGACAAAGACGGACACATATTGCAGGTATCCGAACCCGTGAAGACAGATGATCCAGATAAGAGCATCTATCTTGTGGGCGATATAAAATACAACGTTGCTGAGAACAGGATAGACCCCGATCTGTTCGATAACAGCTACGGAGGGACTACCGTAAACGAACCTATTTATTACTGTGTTATCGCAGTGCTTGGCGGACTGATACTGCTGCTGATAGTTCTGCGCATCAGAAACAGTATGAAACCTGCAGAAAAGGAAAACAAGGAATACAAAGTATCAGATATGGTCTTCAGCATCGCATCTGCTGTTGCGATAGTTGCCGGTATAGTAATGCTCCTGTTTCTGATATTCCCGACAAATATTGCGACGCTGTTCAGCGCAGTACCCGTTCTTTGCATTGTCGGTCTTGCAGTTATCACAGCAGTGATCGTTCTGATATCTTACTTTGACAGAAAAAGCAAACAGGTACAGACCGATACCGACGGTGAGGCTGCAAAAAGCAACGCACCTGTCATTATACTTTCGGTCATTGTCGTAACTGCGACAATACTTATGCTGATAGTATTCTGCTTTATGTTTTTCAGATAAACGATAATAAACAAAACACGGCTCGGAAGTCCTCAGGAAAGAGGCTCCGAGCCGCTTTCATTCTGTTAAACAGGTAAATCTGAATTTGGCGGAGCTTTGCTCCGCATAGGTCACGGCTAAGGGGGAAACCTATATGGAAGACAAGTGGGGTTGCCTTACGGCGAAGGCGCGCGAACTTTTCTTCCCTACGGTTTCCCCCTTAGAACCCCTATCCCTTCACCTATCTTTTTTCGCAGCGCCATCTCAATATTATGAGCTGACGGCAAGTGCCTGCAAGACGCAGCTCGACTGTGGCTCGCTGCTACACCACGAGATACCTACAAACTTTGGTGACCGCTTTTACTATGTTTCGTTGATATTGCGTGGCTGGCGCCGACAGCGGCGCCTCATAGTTTGCTTATGTTGATGATCCGAGTTTGTGAGTTGTTGGGAAGACCTCTTGAAAGAGTCTTTCTTCAAATCTTACTCTGAACCTTAGTCAAATTCAGCCATATGGGTCTTGTGCCCATATGGCTGAATTTCATTAAAAGTTTTAGGGGTGGGGTTTGGGGAGTGACCCTTTTTCAAAAGGGTCCTCTCCAATAATCCACAAATTCTGATTTATTTAGCTCTGTCAGCAAATTCTCGGCAGCAGCTCACCGCTCGGCTGTGCAAGCAGGGTCTGTGCGCCTATCTCGGTTTCGAGAACCACCTTGCCGGCATTCTCTTCTGTCACCTCACCGATGACCGCAGCGTTCTTTGAATACGGACACTCATGCAGTGCATCGAGAAGAGCCTGTGCCTTGTCCTTTGGCGCAACAACAACGAGAGTTCCCTCGCACGCAAGATACAAAGGTTCAAGTCCGAGCATTCCGCAAACGCCTTTTACACCGTCGGCAACAGGGATATCGGGTGCGTTGAGCTTAATGCCGACATTGCTCTGTGCGCTTATCTCGTAAAGCACCGTGCCGACACCGCCTCTTGTCGCATCACGGATAACGTGGATATCATCGGTCGCCTCGAACATCTTCTCGACCGTATTCCACAGCGGTGCGCAGTCGCTCTTTACGTCTGCCTCGATGCCAAAATCGTTTCTTTCAAGCAGTATGGTGCAGCCGTGTCTGCCGATGTCGCCCGTTACGATGATAACATCGCCCGGCTTTGCAAAGGTGCCCGATGTGTGAGCGTTTTCCATAACTCTGCCGATGCCCGTCGTTGTGATGAACACCTTGTCAACCTGTCCCTTGCCTGCAACTTTCGTGTCGCCTGCAACTATCTTGACGCCTGCTTCTTTCGCAGTCTTTTCCATTGCCGCAGCTATCTTTTCCAGCTCGTCAAGTTCAAAGCCTTCCTCGATAACGAATGCGCAGGTCATGTAAAGCGGCTTTGCGCCCATGCAGGAAAGGTCGTTGACCGTTCCGCAGATAGACAGCTTGCCAATATTTCCGCCGTTGAACTCATAAGGCGAAACGATGAAACCGTCTGTCGTGAATGCAAGCTTTCCGCTCTGCATATCAAGCACTGCCGCATCATCAGCTGTGAACTCGGGATTTGAAAAATGTGCCTTGAACACCTTGTCGATAAGCTCGGCGGTCTGCTTTCCGCCTGCACCGTGCGCAAGGGTAACTACTTTATCACTCATTGTTTTTACTTCCTCTCTGTTAATCATTCGTGTTTTATCCGATATCAAAGCTCTCTGTTTTCAGGTCGCAGTAATATCTGCCGCTTTGTGCTGTGAATTTCAGCACGCAGTAATCGGGATCGGTCACGCCCTTTTTGTAAAACAGCGTGTCGCCCTTTCGCCAGATCATATCCTTGGTTTCCTGATCGGTCAGAACCTCCATTTTTCCTTTGAGCATAACACCGACATACCTGATAAGTCCTTTGTGGTAAAAGTAAATGCAGGCATTCGGGTTTTCTCTGTACTGGCTCACTCTCATTGACGAGGTGTTGGTAGAAAAATAGAACTCTTTCAGACCGTTTCTTTTGCGAGGGCGAAGCATCGCCTTGACATTCGGATAGTTCTCGCTATCGACAGAACAGATAAAGCTGACTTTCTGCTTGTCGATGAACCTGCCTATTTTCTCTGCATCCATACTGTCTCCCCTTTTGCTGCAAAGCTATTCCATACCGTACTGATAGTACGCCGAGCAGGCACCTTCGTTTGAAACCATGCAGGCGCCGACCGGGTGCTGAGGTGTGCAGACCTTGCCGAACACCTTGCAGTCGCACGGCTTGCACTTGCCCTGCAGGACATCGCCGCAGCGGCAGGCAGGGTTTGCCTTGCCCTTTATCTCGGGCATATCATACTTTCTGCGGGCATCAAAGTCTGCATACTCATCACGCAGCGTCATGCCCGACATCTTTATCACGCCGAGTCCTCGCCACTCACTGTCGCACGGCTGCATGACCTTGTCCATAAGCTTCTGTGCCGCAGGGCTGCCCTCGTCTTTTACGACTCTCGGGTAGCAGTTCACAAAGAACGGCTCGCCCTTTTGCAGCTTTGTCACCGTCACCGCCAGCGCAGTCATAAGCTCCTTTGCGGTGAAGCCTGCAACGACACCGCTAACGCCCTGCTCGCAAAGCGCCTTGCAGGTCGCATTGCCCGTGATAGCATTTACGTGACCGGGGAACAGAAACGCATCTGCGCTGCCCTTGAGCGCCTGATAAGCGTTCGGCATCGTCTTGTTTGCACAAAGTATCGAGAAATTTTCAAGTCCTGCCGCCTTTGCCTTTTCGACTGCAAGGCAAGCCGACGGCGTTGTCGTCTCAAAACCGACAGCGAGGAACACTACCTGCTTGTCGGGGTTCTCCTTTGCAAATTCTACTGCATCGAGCGGCGAGTAGACCGTCTTTATCTGCGCACCCTGCGCCCTTGCACCTGCAAGGCTCAGCTGCGTGCCCGGCACTCTTATCAGGTCGCCGAACGTGCAGATAACACAGTTCTTTTCAAGCGCCAGCCAGCAAGCCTCGTCGATATAACCCACCGGAGTAACACACACAGGGCAGCCCGGTCCCGAGATAAGCTCTATGCTCTCGGGCAGCAGCTTTCTGATACCCAGGCGGAATATCTCGTGTGTGTGCGTGCCGCAAACCTCCATTATGCGCAGCTTTCTGCCGCTGTAAGACTGTAGTATCTGCTTTGGTGAAAGCTCGTTTTTTAAACTGTCCATTAAAGCTCCTCCATTATCTTTTCAGTTTCGCTCGCATCGTCATCGGTTATCTTTGCGATGGCAACGCCTGCGTGCACCATAACATAATCGCCTATCTCCAGATCGTCAAGAAGATCTGCGCTCACGCTTCTCTTAGCGCCGCTTGCATCGATTATCGCCGTTCCGTCTTTAAGGTCAACGACCTTTGCTGATAAACCTACACACATATCTATAACCTCCAAAAATTATTTATTATCATCACAATTGCAAAGTGCAAAATACGCCTGTCCGAGCGCTATGCCGCCGTCATTCGCAGGCACGAGTTCGTGTATCAGAACTCTGAAGCCACGGCTTTCGAGCCGCTGTTTTGTCAGGCGCAAAAGCAGCTTGTTCTGGAAAACTCCGCCGCTGAGTGCGGCAGTTTTTATGCCCGTTTTTTCACTCAGCCAAAGGCTGAACTCTGTCATCATCTGCGCCAGCACAAAGTGGAAATCATACGCAAGTTTTCCCTTGTCCTCGCCCTGCAAAAACCTCTGCGTGAGGTCTCTCACAAGCTCTGTCGTGGCGAGTTTTTCTCCGTCATAAAACGCACCGCTGTAAGCTGTTTTATACCCGGGGTCATCTTTTTCAAAAGCCTCCGCCGCAAATTCAAGGCACATCGAGCTTTCGCCCTCAAATGTCGAATGAGTCCTTATGCCGAGTATTGCGCTGACCGCATCGAAAAGCCTGCCTGCGCTTGTCGAAAGCACCGTGTTGATGCCCTTATCCGCCATCACCGATTGCAGTTTGAAAGTCTTTTCATCGCACAGTCCGAGCTTTTCGCAGATGCCCTGCGCATCACTGCCGAAACCGTCACGGATAAGCTGCACGGCAATGCGCCAGCCTTCTTTCGATGAGGCATCTCCGCCGACCTGCTTGAACGGCATTATGCTGCCTGCACGTTCAAAGCCGTGCGTGTCGCAGATAAGCATCTCGCCGCCCCAGATAGTACCGTCGGTGCCGTAGCCCGTGCCGTCGAACGAAAGTCCGATGACCGTTTCGTCGCAGTCGTTTTCCGCCATGCAGGAAAGAATATGAGCATAGTGGTGCTGCAGTTTTTCAAGCGGCAGACCGGTCTCCTCAGCGACCGTCACCGTGTTGTATTTCGGGTGCATATCGCACACGCATTTTTCTGGTGAGACCTCGAGCAGTTCCTGCATTCTCTGCACCGATTCTTTAAGCGCATACACCGTTCTGATGTCCGCCATATCACCGACATAGCTCGACAGATACAGCAGCTCGTTCTTGCCGATGCAGAACGTATTTTTCAGCTCGCCGCCTATCGCAAGGCTCTGCAGTTTTGCCTTTTTGCTGACCATGACGGGCAGCGGTGCAAAGCCTCTTGAACGCCTTATCATATACGGTTTTCCGTCGAACCAGTCCATTACCGAGTCGTCCGCACGGATAAGTATCCGCCTGTCGTGCGACAAAATCATATCGCAGTAAGAGCCTATCTCTTTTTGTGCGTCCTCGTCGCTGCGGCATATCGGCGCACCCGAAACGTTGCCGCTTGTCATCACAAGGCAGTCGGTCATTTCCACGCCGTCGGGATAATCAAAAAGCAGCATCTGCAGCGGCGCATACGGCAGCATGACTCCCACCGTAGGATTATCGGGCGATATGCCCTGCGCAAGTCCGCCGCCTTTCTTTTCAAGCAGAAGTATCGGCTTCTGATAGCCTGTCAGGAACTCCTGCTGACCGTCCTGCACACGGCACTGCTCATTAACAGTGTCCATGTTCTTCATCATCACCGCAAACGGTTTCGCAGGGCGGTTTTTGAGCTTACGCAACCGGCTGACCGCAGCTTCGTTTTTCGCATCACAGCACAGGTGGAAACCGCCGATACCCTTAACGGCGATGACCTTGCCGTTCATTATGCTTTTTCGTGCAAGCGTTATCGCATCTGCACCCTTGACGTCCTGTCCAACGATGTACACCTGAGGTCCGCATTCGTTGCAGCACACAGGCTGTGCATCGTATCTTCTTGTGTGTGCGTGAGTGTATTCGTACTCACACTTTTCGCACATAGGGAAATCGCTCATCGTTGTGCGTTCCCTGTCGTACGGCATCGCATCGAGTATCGTCAGCCTCGGTCCGCACTGCGTACAGTTGATGAACGGGTGAAGATACCGTCTGTCGCCACTGTCAAACAGTTCCGCCCTGCATTTGTCGCAGGTGGCAATGTCGGGCGAAACGAAAATATCGCCTGTTTCCTTTTCGCTCTCAATTATCTCGAACGACTTGAAATCTATATCTTCCGTCTCACGCACATCAGCCGAGATAACTATCGCTCTCTCGGGCGTTTCGTTTTTCAGGATATGCACGAACCGTTCGAGCGTTTCGCTGTCCGCTTTAGCGAACACCTCAACATAAGAGCCTTTGTTTGCGACAGTTCCCAGCACGCCAATCGAATCGGCAGCACGGGAAACGAATGGTCTGAAACCCACACCCTGCACGATGCCGTAAAGTCTTATCATCAAGCAAGGCATACCTGTCCTCCGTTTTCATCGAGCCTGCCCGACACCGCAAAATGCGGCAGGTCGATAAGCTCGCCCTTGTATCCTTTCAAAGCCCTGTTGCAGATGCTGTCGATGATGACAGCGTCATAGCCGCCCTCGTTCACCTTGCGCACGAGCTGTTCCTCGTCGGGAATGAACTCGTCACCCTCATCTGCAAACTCGCCAAACAGCTTGAAAAATGTTCCCACATCGACAGTGCAGTCAAACTTTTCTTTGAGCATTTTTCTCAGCTTGTTCGCCGCAAACTGCTGGTGAACAACGAGTATCTTTTTGCCGCCGAAATCATTTTCAAGCGCATTCTGCATCGCCTCTGTCACAGGGAAATCCGTCTCATACGGCACTCCGAACTGCTGTTTCAGATATTCGGCAGCCTTTATGCCGCCGGTCGAAACAACGATGTTCTTTTCGCACTCGCCCGCACGTTTCACCTCGTCGATGCCGCTGCCCATACCAAAGCATACAGCGCTGTCTCCGTATGCTTGCGTGAATATCTTTTCAGTCATATATCCGCTTGCGAGCGGCGTGCAGCCGATGATGCCGACCTTGCCTTTTAGAGTTTCATATTTTTCAACTGCAAACGTTCTGAACAGCTCGAGATATGCTCTCTCTTCGCCGTCATCATAGAGTCTTGTTCCCGTGCAGTCAACGCACATCGCAGGCAGGCTCGTCTTGTTTTCAGCCATTCTTTTCAGCGCACGGTAGTCGGTCGCTATGACCGCTGGCACAGGGGTGCCGACCACAGCAGTGAACTTCACATCCGTCTGTCCGACCGCTCTCGCAGTTTTTTCTATCAGCTTGTCGTCACGTCCGAGAATAGCGTCCATATCACGCAGTCCAGCACTGAAAACAGCACTCTTTTTTGTAAACCACCTCGGCTCGTCAAAGCCGCAGATGTTGCCTGCGCAGCCGCCCGCATCGCAGATAACGACCAGTCCGCCAAGCTCGTAAAGCACGCCCACAGCGCCCGACTGGTCGGGTGCGAACGGCGAAAGGAGTTTCAACAGATTTTTCATTTTCCCACACCTTTCAATGCCTCGTCGAGCTGCTCAAACAGCAGGCGCACGCCTGCATATCCGAACGGCTGACGTTCCTCGTTCCAATCGACTGTCGGCACGCCTGCGTGGTAATACCCCGCATCGTTTCCTATGCACACATCGATAGCCTTTCCGCTCGGCTCATAGTCGAGCATCGTCGGTGAAAGATTTGAAAATATCTTCGTGTCGGGACTCAGCTTGGCTATCGCCTTTACAAACACAAAATTGCGTTCGCCGACCGTTCCGTAAATTTCCGAAACGGAGAAACCATAGGTCAGCATCGCCCACGCCAGCTCAAAGCTGTCGGCGTTGAGGAACTCACCTATCGCAAAGTTTATTTCGCCGTGCCTTGCCTTGAAATCGTCAATTGCTTTCTTGGTTTTTTCAAAATGCTCACCGTCGTCAAACACCGCACCTATCGCATTTGCAAGCGACATATACTGGTTGTGTATCTTGCCGATGTGATACATCCTCATCATCTCGATGAACGGTATGCCGAGCGATTCTTCCATCTGCTGTGCCGCATATCTTGCCTCTGAATATATAACGATGTTGAAATTCGCCTGCGACATCTTATCATACTCGGCAAACTCATCTTCATCGAACACACCGCACATGTCCATGATCGAATAGATAAGGTAGGCCACGGATACGATAAGCACGACTATACTGATAACAAACAGACTGCAGCACAATGCCCCCAGCAGTCCGTATCCGATTGCGGACGCCGTCATTGAGAGGCTCAGGGCGGTACCGGCCATCCAGAACGCGGTCGGCACCGGC
>CAMYUO010000030.1 GCA_947302065.1 uncultured Clostridia bacterium
TGTCTCCCCAAATGGTTTCTCCCCCTTAGCGAAAACCTATGCGGAGCAAAGCTCCACAAACACTGATTTACTGCGCAAAAAAACGCACCGCTTAAAGCGATGCGTTGATTTTTTGTCTGTTTATCTGTTGTTCTGGATCTTAGCGAGCAGCTGGAGAACCTTGAGGTACAGGTAGATAACGCCTGTTACCAAACCGAAGCTTGCTACCCACTCATAAGTCTTTGGCAGACCCTGCTGAACAGTCTGTGCAGCGTTGTCAAAGTCGATAGTGAGGATAGCCGATGCCAGAGCCACGCCGATAACTGCGAACAGAATGCCGATAGGACCGTTGTTTATCTCGATTATAGATCTTACGAACGAAGAATTCGGTGCAGCCATAGCTACTATAAAGAAGATGAGACCGCCGAGCACCGAAACGATAAGCGTCGTGTAAACGACTTTTCTGAATCTGCCTGTTACACGGATAACGCCCTTTGAGTAGAGCACTGTGAGCACGCCGATGATGAGAAGTGTAAGTCCGAGTGCTTCGAATACGATGCCCTTATACTCCTGTGCGTAGGCATACGACGTGACGGTGACGGCGTAGCCCATACATACGCAGTAGATCGTGCCGAAGAATGCTGTTGTTTTTGGTGCGAATGCTGTAACGATACCGGAGATGAGCGCAAGGATAAGTGCACCGGCATAGATCACAAACTCCTGCTGATAGAGCAGACCGCCGTCTGTGATGACGGAGTTCTTGCTGAAAACGGAATGCAGGATAAAGAACGAGATAAGACCGAGACCGAAGACGAGCACGAGGTATATGGTCTTAGCGGCAACGCCGCCGAATGTTGACACATCGTCGCCCACGCCCTCGCCTGCATGCTTGCGCAGGCTTCTGATCCTCGGGTTAGCGAACGAATCCATAAAGGAGTTCTTCATACCCTGACCGTTGACGTTATTAGCATACTGTGGCTGATTGAACTGATTGTACTGTGGCTGCTGGTACTGATTGTACTGGTTGTACTGCTGCTGGTTATTATAACCGTAGCCGTTCTGATTGTAATTATTATAGTTGTTGTTCTGGCTGCCGAACATACTCTGGTTGAAACCTGTGTTGCCGTTGTTATAGCCATTGTTATAACCGTTATTGTTATAACCGTTGCCCCACTGGTTGCCGCCGTTGTTACCGTTATTTCCGTTGGTAAAGTTCATGGACATACCCCTTTCTTTAATATAGGTTTTCAGACCTTTGTGCTTCCCGAACTTTGTTCGGGACAATAACCGCATTACTGCGGTTAATAAATACACATTTATTATAACATAAATGGCGCAAAAGTCAAGGCTTTTACGCTATTTATTATTGCCCTGAGAGACTCGGGATAAACAAAAACCCACGGCGGTGGACCGTGGATCTCTGTTAAAGGAAGTTTAGAAAAATATGAAGAAAAAATATGAAGATATCACTTCAATGACTAAATGATATCTCCATATTGTGATAATTATATGATAATTAAGAGAACAACAGCGGAAAATTACGGCTGTCCGAGAACGTCGTCTTCTGCAAGGCAGGACTCAAGTTCAAGATCATACAGATTGTTGTATGTAGGCTGCTGGATAGGCTCGCCTGCGAGCTGATAGTAGTGATCGGAGCCATACTTTGTGATAAAGTCTGTGGTATGGCAGTTTACTTTCAGCTCATGGATGAGCATTTTGACCTCAGGGCTGCCTGCGCCGCAGGAAAGCTCATAGAATCTGAAGATGTTCTCAAGACCGTCCATAGACTGCTGAGTAACGCTCTTAGCAGCAACGAGCAGCTTGTTGAATGCGCTCTGGAGGATCTGTGTACATTTCTTCTTATTATCGTTGCCCTCATTTGTACACTTGTCGATATAAGCATACAGGTTGTGCAGGATCCAGTGCTGGATCTTCTTGTTGGAAGGCGAGATGTTTCTTGCACGGATAGCCTTTTCGAGATTCTTATCGGTATTCATGATATGCTCGGTAAGGATCTGTCTGGAGGAAAGACCGCTGTTGATCTTGATGATAACGTCCTCGAGCATTGGATGCATCTGTCTTATCATCTTTTCCATCTGGATACAGCTTCTCATGGTATAGGTTACGCTGTCGATGAGAAGCAGCATAACAGCGAGCTTTTCGTCGCCCTCGGCTGCATTGTAGTTATTAACGTCGTCCTGAGTGTACTGACCCTCGAGGATAGCGTCGATATCGTACTTGTCACGATATGTGTTGAAATAGTCGTAGTAAGCAGAGAAGCCTGCATGTACGTCGTCCTTCTGCAGATACTGTGCGATAAGGGTATCGTCAACAGGGATACCGATCTCTTCGTACAGCTGCATCATTTCGGAGAGGTCCTCCCATGCACGGGAAGTAACGATCTCTTTCTCGTCCGGATGAACGAGATAATAATGCTCAGGGTGCAGTTTCAGATAGGTCATGATGCATGGGTGAACGCCTGCATAGTAAGCATACTCCATCCAGATAGACAGAACAGCTTCGCAGTCAACTCTCTTGAAACGGTCCCATGTAGCCATATCGAATTCAACAACAGATCTGTTGTACTCAGGCGGGTTACCTGCGGTAACGATTACCCATCCGGGCGGGATCTGGTGCAGACCGAAGATCTTATACTGCAGGAACTGGAGCATGATAGGTGCCAGTGATGTGGATACGCAGTTGATTTCATCGAGGAACAGGATACCCTCACGGATACCTGTGTCTTCCATTGTGTTGTAGATGTTTGCGATGATCTCACTCATCGTATACTCGGATACCTGCTCATCCTTACCGATATAGTTTCTGGTAACGATGTTTGGAAGACCCATTGCAGATTCTCTGGTCTGGTGAGCCATCGAGTAGGAGATAAGGTTAAGACCTGTCTCCTGAGCGATCTGCTCCATGATCGCAGTTTTACCGATACCTGGTGCACCCAGCAGGAATATAGGACGCTGGTGCTCGATGCTGATCTTGTAGTCGCCGAACTCGTCTTTGATAAGATAAGCTGTTATGGCGTTCTTGATTTGATCCTTTGCTTCTTTTATGTTCATAACAATACCCCTTCGTCTGTATGCAGCGGGTTAGATTTTTTGCCGGGTGGAAGGTCCGTGCAAAAGCCCATCTTCCTGCATAAGTTTTAACAAAAACATTATACACTAACAACAAAATTATGTCAACCGATTTTTTTATCTTTGTATTCTTGCACAATGCACGGCGTTCGGTTTTGTTCAAATAAAAACAAAATCGCAGGGCGCATTTTCGGCGTTTTTGGGGGAGTTTCGGGTGCGGGAATATGCGGTGCGGGAAGCCTTCCATAGTGTCAATGTGCACAAAAAAAGCCGCGAAATTTCGTCAAATTTAATTGTTGCTAAAGTGTTATTTATACCACTTGTGGAAAAAGAACGTTAAAATTTTGTATAAGTTTTCGCCTTGAAACGAGGGCGTTTTTGTGCTAAAATGATAATACAAACTGATACTATTATGAATTGATGTTACAGTGAGGGCAAAATACCCAATGCTGCAACAAGGAGGATAAAGATTTGAAGAGAAGAGCAAATGATGCACACGATGCATTTGTGCGAAGCCTGCATGCGAGCGCAAGGCGCAGACGGCTGAAGGTAATGGCTGTGATCATCCTGCTGCTCATTGCGGTGGCGACGGTCATCGTTGTGAGGATGATAATCAAGCATAACCGTGAGGTCGAGGCGGCAAAGAAATCGCTGGTGCAGTTCGATATCAATTCGACTTTCAAGGAAGCCGAGTTCCCGCCCGAGGGCGACTGGGACGAGGACGGTCTTAAAAACCAGACGGAAAAAGACGGTATCGAGATCGAGTTCCAGGGCAAGAAAGAGGTCGTTAAGCCGAACGTTCAGAGCATAGACTCTGACGGCGACGGCATCACGGACGGCGACGAGGTAACTCTCGGACTCAACCCGCTCAATGAGGACACCGACGGTGACGGTATCATCGACGGATACGAGCTTATTGCGGGACTTAATCCGAAATTCAAGTGTTCTGACGGAAGCACAGACGACGGCGACAGGATAATGAAGATCGTCAAGACGCAGGGCGATGTTACGCTGACGATAAACGGCAACGCAAACTGCGCAGAGGTCACGATCGAAGAGCTGGGCCTTGTTGGTATCTCGGCGAACACGAGCGTACTTTCGGGTATTTACAACATCTACTCCGATGACAAGTTCAAAGGCGGTACGCTGACTTTCAAGGCGGATCCGGACAAGATAAAGAGAATGGGTCTGACATTCAAGGATCTGGCGGTGCTCAAATTCGATGTTGACAAGAGGACTTACACAAAGATAGATTCGACCTTTGACGAGAAGCAGCAGACGGTATCTGCGGAGATCAAGGATATCGGAACTTACGTAATGGGTGTTGAAAAGACGGTCAACGAGAAGGCTACGACGAGGGTATTTTTCCTGATAGACAACTCGGGTTCGATGTACCCGAAGGAGCAGTGCCCTGATTCGACAGAGAACGACGTTGATTTCAAGAGGCTGTCGTTTGCGCAGAGCCTCATCGGCAGATTTGAGGACGGTTATCAGATAGGCATAAGCAAATACACCGGCACATACACAAAGATGACCGGTTTCACGACGGACAAGAAGCTGGTGGGCGACACGCTCAGCAGGATAAAGAACGAGAAAGAGGTCTTTAACGGAACTCACTCGCAGACAGCGCTTGCAAGCTGTATCGCAGAATTCGGAAGCGATTCGGCAAGCACGAAATACTCCAACATCATCGTTATGCTTTCAGACGGTGAGTCTGATGAAGAGGGCGGCGCAAAGCTGGAAGAGCTTGTAAAGCAGGCGAACGAGAAGAACATACTTATCCTGACTGTCGGTCTTGGACGAGATGCGGACAGAGACTGGCTGCAGAGGATAGCATCGGGCACCAGAGGAAAGTATTACTCGGCATCTGATGCGAATGCTCTCGATGATGTTTACAAGAGCATCGTTACGTCGCTCAACTATGAGATAGTTACATACAGCGGCAAGGACGAGATCAAGGGTTACTCGCTTTACAACACGGGATTTGACCCCAAGAAGAACGGCTTTGCATTCAAGAACTTCAGAACGGCAACGACATCGAGCGTTGACTTCGGAATGGCTGTTATGGCAAGAGACTGGTATGTGGGCAATCTGAAGACTTCGCTGCCGTCACTCAAGCCGGCTGACGAGAGTGAGCAGAAGGTATCGGCTGACGGTTACGACATCAAGGGCTCGGCTTTCGGTGACATTTACGATCAGCGCCGTGAGCTGCACGCTGTAAACTCGGATCTGTTCAGCGGAACATATTCGGATGTTACGAAGTATCTTGATTTTTCAAGCTCGGGTGACACATTGCAGGTCGATGAGGACAGCAAGAACGATGCGCTGAGCAAGGGCTGGAAGATAACCAATTCACCTATCGAGGGATCGAGCCTCAAGTGGAACAGCGTCGATTTCCTGTCACTTGACATTGCTGATTCATACGACAAGATAGAGAGCGGTTATGACAAGAACTCGGCAGAGTTCGCAAAGGCTCTTTACAGGCTCAACTCACTGCAGTGGGACGACAGCGACAAGGAATTCAAGCTGACCGACAAGGACGCTTTCCCGACGATCACAAAGCAGCTCAGCCTTGGCGTTCCTGTTGTTACGACGATAGACGGCACACACACGATCAACGCTATCGGTCTTATCCAGGATTCGCTGTGCCACAGAAAGTATATCTTGCAGGTTTACGACAACAACTATCCTGATGAAAAGAAAGAGCTTTACCTTGAAAAGAAGATGATACTCAGACTTAACATCAAGGACGGCGTTCCGACGATCGAAAAGACAGATTTCACATACTCGGCTAAGTACGAGGGCAAACAGGTCGGTCTGTCATTCTCGGGAGTTGAAGAGCACTAAACTACTGAATACCTGATAAGTAATTGAGGGAAACTCTTTTGGAAGAAGCAAAAAATGGAGAAGTCTTTTGGACTTCTCCATTTTTTTAGAGAAACCGTGGTAACGGTTTCTCTGTTCCCCCGAGGATACCCGACGGGTATCCTCGCAAGCGACCGCAGGTCGCTTATCCTCCCCTCAGAAACCTTTTATTGATTTTTCGCCACAGGGGACTTGAAAAATTAATGGTCCCCTGTAACGAAAAATGAGTAAGAGTCCCGAGAGAGTATAAAAGAAATTCTTTTCAAGAGGGTTGCCCTCAGCTACTTAACAAATACACGGCAGTTGAGTGCGGCTTGATATATGTGTGTGCATAATAAAAGCTGCTGTGCATCTTCACAGCAGCTCTTTGTAATAGTTTTAGTCTTCTTCGTCGTATGACGGCTTTTTCTTGGCGAACAGTCCGCCCGACTTTTTCTTTCCGCCGCCGAGTGTCAGCGTGAAGATCCTGTCGCTCATGAATATTCTTAGTGCAAGGAACATACATACGCACAGCAGTACGAACTGATATGCAAGTCCGATGAAATACGTTGTATAGTCGCCGAACATTACGTTCTGGTTTGCGATGAACGAATGAGTGAACGGGATTATCATTGTTACATACTTGATGATCGGTGATGCGGTCTTAACGTCGATGAACATTGTCACGAAGTAAGGCACCATTGCGAGCATCATTATCGGCATCTGGAGCGTTTGTGCGCTCTTTGCGTCCTTTGCGAGCGCGCCGAGGACGATAGATATCGAAAGCACGATGAGAATGGTCAGGAACATCTGGATACCAACGAGCACATAGTCTCCTGCGCTGAGTGAAAGACCGAGCTTTTTGAGCGCATCTACGTTCTGGTCGCTGGCAGCGCCGCCTGTGATACCGTCCATCATCTTATTCATACCGTACATATAAGCGGCAGCCTGCAGAGCTGCGACGATAGCGGCAGAGATCATCTTTGCGGAGATGACAGAGAGTCTTGAAACAGGTGACGAAAGCAGTGTTTCAAGTGTTTTATCGAGTTTCTCGGTAGAGATAGCGTTCATTATCATCTGTGATGTATACATGATGAGAAGGAACATAACGATCGGGATAAACATTGACTGCGAGCTCATAAGGCTTGCGACTGTTGAGCTTGCGATCTGATCCTGTTTATCGGAGACTACGGTGTACTCTTCAAGCTCGATAGGCTGTTCGAGCTGGTCACGGGTAGCCTGATCAAGATTGCTCTGTGCATAGATGGTATACTTGATACCCTTTTCGAGAGCTGTCAGTGCGTTCTTTGAGCCCTGGTTAACGTTTGAGAAGGTAGCGATAGATGTCATTTTCTGAGCAAACTTAACGGTTGCTGTCTTATGCTGTGCTACCTGCTCGGTGAAGCCCTTTGGAATGATGATGACGTTCTTGCAGTCAACATCGTCAAGCTCTTTTGAATAGTCATCAGACTTGATCTCGACCCTTTTGACCTCGGTATTCTCGTCTTTGTCTATGGCGTCGATCATAGCCTTTGTAAAATCGGTCTGATCCTGGTCGCAGATGGTGATGGTCTTTGCATCTTCCTGAATCTCGCCGACCGCCTTTGACATTGCCTTGCCTGCTAAGATCAGTACAATTATCATAAGCAACATTGTAATGATGGTCGTCGGGCTGAGCATTTCTTTAAGTTCTTTTTTCAGCAGTATCGAGAATTTCAATGTACGGTCACCACCTTTTCAAATACTTCTTCAAGGTTGTTTACGCCGTACTTAGCGACAAGCTCCCTGGAAGGTCCGACTTCGAGAAGGTGACCCTTTGAGATGATGCCGACTCTGTCGGATACATACTCGATCTCGAGCATATTATGTGACGAGAGCAAAAAGCTCATTCCGTCAGCGGCAAGCTTTTTGATGATCCTTCTGATCTCGAGGGCGTTGATGATATCAAGACCCGAGGTAGGTTCATCGAGGATAGCGAGTGACGGCTTTGACATGATAGCTCTTGCCAGCAGCAGTCTTCTCTGCATACCTCTTGAATAGTTTGAGATCTTATCGTTGAGTCTGTCGCCGAGCTCGCAGATATCACTGCCTCTCTTTACAAACTCCTCAATATCACTTTTCTGCTTTGCGTAGATGCTTGCCATGAATCTGAGGTACTCGATACCTCTCATGGTCTTATAAGCACCTGCTTCGTCGGGCAGATATGTGATACATTCTCTTACTTTTTCAGGCTCGGTGAGAATGCTGTGACCGTCAACGACCGCATCTCCCTCTGTTGCTTTGAGCAACGTGGAGATCATTCTGATCGTAGTTGTTTTGCCTGCGCCGTTTGGTCCGATAAGTGCGAATATCTCGCCCTTATGCACCTGAAAGGTGACGTCTTCGGAAGCGTACACGCCTTTTTTGTACTGCTTGGAGAGTCCCTTTACGTCTAAAACGACATCCATTTTTTCTCCCCCTTATGTTTTGTTATTGGTCATTACATACCATTTAACATTATATCAGTTTTCACGTATCAAGTCAAGCGTGATTGTTTGAATTTTTGAGCTGCAAAGGCTTATGGCTATTGCCAAAACGGAAAAAGTATGGTATAATAACGAGGATATTAAATTTTTGGAGGAATAAACATGGCAATAATGATGACCAATTCAGATAACAACGAGAACGCAGAGAACTTTGAGAATGAAAACTCTGAGGGCAAGGGCAACGTTCTTGCGGGCTTTGTGCTGTTCAAAGATGCAAATATGGACTGGGCACGCTTCAAGAAAAATCTTGAGGACGACTGGGACATAACTTTTGATGACGAGATAGAGAACGGCGCTGTTGTATTTACGGTAGACGACATGACAGTTGCCTGCTCGCTTCTGCCGTCGCCTGTGCCGAACAAGGAGGCAGAGGAGGCTGCAAAGCGCAACATACTGTGGAAAGACGGTGCGGAGGCTGTTGCAAAGCACGGTGCGCACATGGTAGTTGCGGTCATGAACAAGTTTGATGCGCTCGACCAGCAGGAGTTGCTGGCAAAGGTAGCGTGCAGTCTGCTCAAGCTTGACAATGCTATCGGCATTTACAAGGCGCCGACCGTTTACGAGAAAGAGTTTTACATCAACTTTGCAAAGACTATCGACGAGGGTGAGATCCCTGTGCCGATATACATATTTGTTGGAATGTATGCAGAGGACACCAAGGAAGGCGAGAAGCAGAGGATATCGGCTTTCACATCGGGTATGAGCGTATTCGGCAAGCTCGAAATGGAAGTCATCGGAACAGGGCTTGATCCTAACGGGCTGCTCGGATTTATGTACACGATATGCGAGTATGTCATCAGCGAGGACGTGACGCTGCAGGACGGCGAGACTATCGGTTTCTCAGAGAACGACAAGATACCTATCCACATCAGTCAGGGTGCTGCAGTTCCGGGACAGACGATAAAGCTGGGCTGACAGAGATAAAAGGGAGATACATTATGAAGAGGGTAGTTATACTGCTGTGTGCAGTTGTTATGTGCGTGATGTGCTGTTCCTGCGACCTTTTCGTGAAGGACAGAAAAAACAAGGATAAAAGAGGCGACCTCGGAAAGATCATCGGTCTGGGCTCGGGCGGCTCAACTGTTATCACGGGTATCCAGCTTGAACATCAGGCAGCGTGGCGTGACGATCCCGAGATAGATGAGATAGTCAAAAACCACGGCTTTTCAGACACGAGCGAATACTATGAGTTTGAGCTGAATGAGTGCTTTGAGGTATATCTGAAAGCATCGACGAGAGATACTTTCACTAGCTTTGTAGTGAAATATGATGAGGACAAGGACTATAAGAACATCACCGAGGACGAGATAAAAAGCATCTGTCTTTTCCGTGGCCTTGAGGACAACGAGCCTGACGAGAGCAACTACGGAGATATGGGCGGATTGAGTGTTGACCAGGAAAAAGGCGGATCGACAGGTATATATGCGGTCGTTATCTTCCGTTTCGGCAAGCCCGAGGCAATGATAAAGATAAGGATAGTGCCGAGCACTGCTCCGTCGGCGTCAGCTGTTGCAAAAGAGCTGGAAAAAGAGAAAAATCAATAAAACAAATAAAACTGCTTTGGAAATTTCCAAGGCAGTTTTTTTGGTCGATGTGGTGTGTGGTAACTATATTGGTGTACTGATGGGAGAGTTCTCTTGGGAAGTGCTGTTTTCCATACTCTCTTAGACTTTTAGTCAATTTAAGCCATATGGGTCTTGTGCCCATATGGCTTAAATTCATTAAGAGG
>CAMYUO010000031.1 GCA_947302065.1 uncultured Clostridia bacterium
GCTCACGTTGATGCCTCAAAGGGCATGGTGCAGTGGGCAAGAGAGAACGCTCAGGTCTCTGGTCTTGCGGACAAGCCTATCCGCTGGCTGATAGACGACTGTGAAAAGTTCGTGCGCCGTGAGATACGCCGTGAAAGATTTTACGATGCTATCGTTATGGATCCGCCGTCTTACGGCAGAGGTCCGGGCGGTGAGGTATGGAAGCTGGAGGACTGCATTTACGATCTGGTACAGACCTGTGCGGGCGTGCTGAGCAAAAAGCCGCTGTTTTTCCTGCTCAACAGCTACACGACGGGACTTTCGCCGTCGGTAATGGCATATATCCTCAAAGACGTTCTGTGTTCAAAGTTCGGCGGTCAGGTGACTGCTGATGAGATAGGCATTCCTGTTGAAGCGACAGGCGGTGTTCTGCCCTGCGGTTCAACTGCGATATGGCAGGTTTGAGAAATAACTGGGGAGACCCCTTTTGAAAAAGGGTTTCTCCCCAGACCCCACTCCTAAAACTTTTATTGCTTTTTCTGTATCAGGGAATAATCCCTGATACAGAAAAATGAGTAAGGGCTCAGAAAAGAGTTCAAAGAACAGCTCTTTCAAGAGGATTTCCTCGGTTGTTCGTCACACATACAGACAGAATAAAACAGGAGAACAGAAAGAATGAATAGTACAGCAGGGATAAAGGTGGACAGATTCACGGCGGGCGTGGCAAAGCTGATGCGCGGCTATGAAGAGGTCTCGATATCTGAGATAAAGCGCCGCATCGAGTGCGGAGAATATCTGTACGAGTGCGACTTTATAGATGAAAAAGGCGTGAGCAGGATACTTTCGATGTACGAACAGCTCACCGCACAGGGTGTCAATTGCACGCTTTTTGACCACGGCAAGCCGTCGGACATTCAGTTCCTGCGCAACTGGGTGCAGTCGTGCAGAGGAGTTGCCGAGGAGGTCGAGCGTGATATCGACAGGGAAGTTCTCGGTTACTGCGAGGACGATGCGGCAGAGCAATAAACACGTTTATAAGTGCATCTGCACTTAATATATTATTTTTCTTAGGAGGACAATACTATGGCACTGGACATCGACAACATCAAGGACAAGGCAGAGGATCTGCTTGACAAGATCCCGGATGACGTTAAGGACAAGGCTAAGGAGCTTGCTACCAAGGAGAATCTTGAAAAGGCAAAGGACGCTGTAACAGGCTTTTTCAGCAAGAAAGACAAGGACGATGATGATGACGACGAGGAGAAGAAGGACGAGGACTGAGCCTTCACAAAGGGAAAGCAGAAATGAGTTATATACACATTCGTGGGCTTGAATTTTCCTATGTCAACGAGCTTGAAGAGCCGCCTGTTGTGAACAAGGTGCTCAAGGGCATCGACCTTGACATTGAAAAGGGTGAGTTTGTGGCTGTTCTCGGTCACAACGGCTCGGGAAAATCAACTCTGGCAAAATGTATAAACGCCATCAACCTGCCCGAAAAGGGCGAGGTCGTGGTGGACGGTCTGGACACGATACAGGAGGACAACCTGCTGCCCATACGCAAGCGTGTGGGCATGGTGTTCCAGAACCCTGACAATCAGATAGTTGCAACTATCGTTGAGGAAGACGTAGCGTTTGCGCTTGAAAATCTCGGCGTTGAGCCGAGCGAGATACGCAGGCGTGTTGACGAGGCACTGCAGACGGTAGGAATGTACGAATATCGTATGCACGCTCCGCATAAGCTGTCGGGAGGACAGAAGCAGAGGGTCGCTATCGCAGGCATACTTGCGATGAAACCTGACTGCATCGTGCTCGACGAGCCGACTGCGATGCTTGACCCGAAGGGCAGAAACGAGGTCTTGAAGACTATCAAGATGCTCAACAAGGAGCAGGGCGTAACTATCGTGCTGATAACGCACTACATGGAGGAAGCCGCACAGGCTGACAGAGTGGTGGTTATCGAGGGCGGCGAGAAGATTATGGACAATGTGCCCAAGAAGGTCTTTTCGCAGGTGGACATTATGAGGAACCTCGGACTTGACGTGCCGCAGGTAACGGAGATAGTCGATTTTCTGAAAAAGCAGGGTTATGACATTTCAAATGAGATAATCACAGAGGACGAGTGCGTTGAGGCACTTGCCAAGCTGTTGCAGGGGAGAACAGAACAATGAAAGACGAACTTTTCGGAGAGCTTACATTTGAGGGATATTCGTGGGACGGAAAGATAAAGACAGAGATTTTCGACGACGAATTTGTACTTATGGTGCAATCGGAGGACGAGTCGCAGACCGTTACCGATGCACAGAGAGCAGCCTACAAGGCTTTTGCCGACAACGCACAGCAGCTTTTGCCGCAGATGCTTGACGGCATGGTTGAGTTCTATAACGACGAGCTGAAAAATTCCTACGGCGGCGACGATATGTGGGCGGACATAGACACACCTGAGCAGCTGCTTGAACACATCACGCCTGATGCGCTTATCGTGCCGTATGACAACATTGCAGAGGACTTTGGCAGCGTGTATCTGACTTTTCTTTGCGACTGGGAACAAGACCAGGCAGAGCAGAGCGGCATAGCTGTTGAAGTCGCAAACGGCGAGATAGAACAGATAAACACAGCAGACATCGCATTTTGATACAAAACGGAGAGTAAAAAGAATTGGCAATAATCAAAACAGAGGATCTTACCTATGTTTACGGCGACGGCACACCTTTTCGCAAGGTGGCTGTCGATCATGTGAACTTAGAGATCGACGAGGGCGAAATGGTCGGCGTTATCGGGCATACAGGCTCGGGCAAATCGACGCTGATACAGCATTTCAACGGGCTTTTGAAAGCCACCTCGGGAAGCGTTTATATTGACGGGGAACGCCTCTGGGACGACAAGGCAAAGCTGCGTCCCGTGCGCTTTAAAGTCGGACTTGTGTTCCAGTACCCCGAATACCAGCTTTTTGAGGAGACCTGTTACAAGGACATAGCTTTCGGACCGAAAAATATGGGACTTGACAAGCAGGAGATAGACAGGCGCATAAAGGAAACTGCCAAGCTGGTGGGACTTCCTGCGTCGCTTCTTGACAAGTCGCCGTTTGAGCTTTCTGGCGGACAGAAAAGGCGTGTTGCGATAGCAGGCGTCATGGCGATGGAACCGAAGGTGCTGATACTTGACGAGCCTGCGAGCGGTCTTGACCCAAAAGGCAGAGAACAGATACTCGGGCTTATAAAAGAGTATCATCAGGAAAAGAAAAATACCGTTGTGCTTGTGTCGCACTCGATGGAGGACATAGCCAAGCACACGACAAAGATACTTGTTATGAACAAGTCAAAGCTGTTTTGCTACGATGACACCGCAAAGGTGTTCCACAGGGCAAAGGAGCTTGAGGAAATGGGACTTGCTGTCCCGCAGATAACCAGAGTTTTCAACAGGCTCAAGGCAATGGGCGTGCAGATCGGTGACGACGTTTACACGACAAAGTACGCAAAGCAGCTGCTCTTGAAAATGCTTGCAAACCAATGACACAGTACAAGGAAATGATCTGAATTGATAAAGGATATCACGATAGGACAGTATTTCCCCGGAAAGTCGGCTGTTCACAGGCTCGACGCAAGGGTGAAGATACTGCTTACCATAGCTTTTATTGTGATGCTGTTCATCGCTGACGACATCGCAGGGCTTGGAGTAGGCGTGGCGTTTACTTTCCTGACGTTCATCATCTCACGCATACCGCTGAAGATGATGTGGAAAAGCGTGCGCCCGATACTTATAATCATAATCATCACGGCACTGCTCAATCTGTTTTTCGTGCACACGGGCGAACCGTATTTTGAGTGGAAGTTCATAAAGATAACCGACAAGGGCGTTGAGACTGCGGTGTTTATGGTGGTGCGCATCGTCTGCCTTATCATAGGCACGAGCCTGCTGACATACACAACGTCGCCGATAGACCTGACAGACGCTATCGAAAGGCTTCTCTCACCGCTGAAAAAGATAAAAGTGCCTGTGCACGAGCTCGCTATGATGATGACGATAGCGCTGAGATTCATCCCGACGCTCATCGAGGAAACTGACAAGATAACTGCAGCGCAGAAGGCAAGAGGTGCGGATCTGGAAACAGGTTCTATCTTCAAGAAAGCAAAAGCGCTGATACCTATACTTATACCGCTGTTCGTTTCGTCTTTCAGACACGCCGAGGAGCTGGCTCTGGCAATGGAGTGCAGATGCTATCACGGCGGTGAGGGCAGAACGAAGATGAAACAGCTGAAACTGAAACTGCTCGACCTGTGGGGCACGCTTTATCTGTGCCTGTTCTTTGCGGGCGTTATAGTTCTGAACATTCTGGGATAACATAGCATATGAGAAATTTCAAGCTTACTATCTGGTACTGCGGAAGCGCATATCACGGCTGGCAGAGACAGAACAACTCACTTGCCGTTCAGCAGGTGTTTGAAAAATGCCTCTCCGACCTGCTCGGAGCACCGACTGAGGTCATCGGCTGCTCACGCACCGATGCAGGCGTCCACGCAAGAGAATATGTGCTCAATTTTTTCACCGAGTCAACGATAACCTGCCGGGGCATCGTGTTCGGCATGAACTCACGGCTGCCCGATGATATCGGCGTTAAGACCTGCGAGGAAGTTCCGATGGATTTTCACGCAAGATTTGACTGCGCAGGGAAAGAATATGAGTATATCATCCATAACAGCGAATACAAGAACCCTTTTTATATGAACACAGCATACCGCAGCTGGTTCCCCATCGACGAGAAAAAGCTCGACAGGGCAGCAAAGGTGTTCGTCGGCGAGCATGATTTCAAATCGCTGTGCTGTGCCGACTGCGACAAGGAAAACACCGTGCGCACGATATATGATTTTACTGTTCGCCGTGAGGGAGACCTTGTCATATTCACAGTTTCGGGTGACGGATTTTTGTACAACATGGTGCGCATAATGGTCGGCACGCTGCTTTTTGTGAACGAGGGAAAGCTCGCAGAGAGCGACCTTGCAGGTGTGCTCGAGAGCCGTGACCGCACAAAAGCAGGTCGTACCGTTCCGCCGCAGGGACTGTATCTGAACAAAGTATTCTATTCACACAGGCAAAAGGAGGAAAGCTTGCCGCAGCAAGCTGCTTTAACGTGAAAAACAATTCAAACAACGATAAAAACAGAATAAACGGCAGCGATTTCGTTGATGCGCAGCAGTTCAACGACTATAACGCACCGCTTCCCGACTCGATGCGCAGAAAGAAGCGCCGCAAGGGCAAAAAGGGCGAACGCATGGAAATGCCCGACAACACCCGTATGCCCGAGATGAGCGAGGCGGAGCGCCGAATCAGAATGCAGAGGCAGCGCCGTGACGAGCTGGAATATGTTCGTCAGCAGGAGCTTGCACGGCAGGCTGAGGTCAGAGAGCAAAAACGCCTTGCAGCTCTGCGCCAGCTGCAGCTCGAACAGCAGGCTGAGCAGGAGGATATGCCCGATGAGCAGGACGACAAGGCAGGCAGGATAACCGTCACCACGCTGCAGCCCGAGCAGGAAGAACAGGGCGAGCCGCAGGCAGAGCAGGACGAGTTTCTGTATCAGGAATATGACGACGAGCCGTCGTTCAAATATCTCAATCTTAAAAACGGGAAGATAAGCGAAGCCGATGAGGATATCCCCGATGATGAGGATGTGCAGGACTTTGACGATATGCCCGACGATGACGAGATGGAAAGCGGCAGGGCTATCAGCCAGAAGATAAACCCCGAAACTGCGACAGTTACAGATATACGGCAGGAGCGTAAAAAGCAAAAGAGCCGCAAGCTCATCAAGAGGCTCGTTATACTCGGCTTTATCGCAGCGATAGGTCTTACCGTGTATTTTACGAAGGGATACTGGCTGCCGAAGATAGAGGGCATTTTTGATAAGCCGCACGAAACGATAGTAAACGACGGTGTGGCAGAGGGCGGAAACTTCCCGCTGAAAGTTGCACAGTCAAATATCACAAGTATTACACAATGCAATGATATAATGGTGACACTCGATGTAAACAGAGTTGTGTTCTACAAAGAGAACGGTGAACAGCTCAACTCAATCGCACACAACTATTCATCGCCTGTCATCGACGTCAGCGACAAGAAGATAGTCGCTTATGACAACGCAGGCAAGAGCTTTCAGGTTATGAACCGAAAGAACACTGTCTATACCAAAAAGACCGACAACCCGATACTTATGGCGAAGATTGCGCCGAACGGCTATGTCGGCATAGTTACCCAGACGGAGAAATATTCTGCTTACGTTACGTTCTATGACGAGACGGGTGCGGAGATCTACAACTGGGCAAGCGGCAGGAGAGTCACTGACATCTGCTTTAACGATGAGGGCGACGGCTGCTGCATAAGCACGATATCTTCGTCGGGCGGAAAGATAGATTCGACAGTTTACTCGGTAAATTTCAAGGAAAAAGAGCCGCTTATGACGGCGACTGTCGAGGACAGCATCGCTCTTTGCAGCAAGCAGATGCAAAACGGAGACTACTGGCTCATCTGCGACAATAAATTCGTAAAACTCGATAAATCAGGTCAGCTCATCAGCAGCTATGAGCTGAAAAACGAACTTGTGTCGTTTGCCATGAGCAGCAGGTATGCGGCTATCTATACGGGCAGCGTCACAGGCACGCACGGAACGCTCACCGTCTTTGACAACGAGGACGAGAACAACGAGCCGAGCACTGTGAAGGACATACAGGGCAAGCCGAAAAAGCTCCAGCTGAGCGATTCGGATATCATAGTTTTCAACGACAAGACAGTCGAGTGCTATGATGCAAAGGGAAATCTGCTTTCAACATCAGAAGTTCCCGCTAACTATGTGGATTGCGTGTATGCGAACAAAGCGGTCTACCTGCTGGGTTACCGTGATATCAACAAGATAAAGTTCGATACGTAATGCTTTTATAAATGAGGTTTCAGAAATGGCAATTTTACTTGATGCAGCGGTCGTGATCATATTTGTTATCACGTGCATAACAGGCTATGTTATGGGCTTTTTCAAGTATGCCGCAATGATGCTGCGGACGGTCGCAACGATAATCATCGCAGGGCTTATAGCGTTCTCTTTCGCAACGCCCGCGTATAATGCTTTTGCTCGTGACAAGGCTGTCAGCAGCATTGAGGAAAAGATAGAAAAGATAGACATAGTCTCGATAATGGAAACAGACCTGCGCAAAAAAGGTCTGCCGCTGAAAGTGACGAACGATGACCTGCGTGAAGTCGTGCTCGCAGACGGCGACATTGTCAAGAATATGCGCTCGATGATGGGCAACAAGGGCGTTGATACCGCTGTGGTGAACAAGGTCATCGGCGACTTTGAGAACTATCTCGACAACGAGCTTTTCGGCAAGATATTAAAGCTCACCAGCGACACGCATAACGGCAAGAACAGCTTTATGAACATCGGTCTTGAAAACGAGCGCAAGGAGCTTGTGAAGTTCGTCAAGATGCTCATACCTGCCGACAAGCATGCGGCGGCGATGAAGATAGAGGAAAACTACGTCAGACCGTTCGGAAAGATGATAGCAGGAGCGATAGTGTTCGTTATCGCTGCGGTGATCGTCTTTGCCGCACTCATCGTGGTCATAAAGATAACCGACCTGCTGAGCAGGATAAAAGTCGTGTCTGCGGCGAACAGCTTCGGCGGTCTGGGACTCGGCGTGCTAAAGGGCATTGCCTATGTGCTGCTTATCTCATATGTGCTGAGCCTTATCGTTGAGGAGTCAAAAGACCAGCTCGGCAAGCTCAACACCACGATAATCGACAATACATATCTGTTCAAGTATTTCTTCAGGATCTTCTATAAATAGATAAATACCCCGAAAGGAGCAAACAATTATGATGATGTGTTCAAGATGCCACAAAAGACCTGCTGTGGTATTCATTTCACAGATAAACCCGAACAAACCCGATGAAAAGAAAAACGAGGGCCTTTGCCTGCTGTGCGCCAAGGAGCTTGGCATGCCGCAGGTCGATGACTACATCAAGTCTATGGGCATCTCCGAGGAGGAGATAAACGCAATGAGCGAACAGCTTGCCGAGATACCCGACGGCGACGATTTTGAGATGGGCGGAAGCGGCACTATGCCTGATTTTCTGTCCAGCCTTTTCGGCGAGATGGGCAAGGCAGGCGGACTGCTCGGAAACCTCGCAGGCGAGCTTTCAAAGAGCGCCGAGCAGGCTGCGGAAGCCGCTAAAGACGGTGCGGAATCCGCAAAGAATGAAAAGGAAAAGAAGGACAAAAAGAAAAAGCTCAAATTCCTTGACAATTACTGCACCAATCTGACAGAGCGTGCAAGAAACTTTGAGCTTGACAATATCATCGGCAGAGACAGGGAGATATCCCGTGTTATCCATATCCTCTCACGCAGGCAGAAAAACAATCCCTGCCTTATCGGTGAGCCGGGCGTCGGCAAGACCGCCATTGCAGAGGGCATAGCACAGAAGATAGTTTCGGGTGATGTTCCGTTCCACCTGCAGAACAAGGAGGTCTATCTGCTCGACCTGACCGCACTTGTTGCGGGCACGCAGTTCAGAGGACAGTTCGAGAGCAGATGCAAGGGTCTTGTTGAAGAGGTCAACATAATCCTGTTCATTGACGAGGTACATTCGCTCGTGGGAACAGGTGACTCCGAGGGCACGATGAACGCTGCGAATATCCTCAAACCGTCGCTTTCAAGAGGCGAGATTCAGGTCATCGGTGCGACGACATTCAAGGAATACCGCAAGTATATCGAGAAAGATGCCGCACTTGAAAGGCGTTTCCAGCCTGTAACTGTCGGTGAGCCGACTGTCGAGGAGACATTCAGCGTGCTCAAGGGCATAAAGGGATATTATGAGAAATATCACAGAGTAAAGATAAGCGATGCAAAGCTGCATGAGTGCGCTGTGCTTTCGGAAAGATACATCAACGACAGGTTCCTGCCCGACAAGGCTATCGACCTGCTCGATGAGGCGTGTGCCTGCGCAAGTATAAACACGCCCGAGCTTGCAGAGTATGACAGGCTCAACGACGACCTCAAAAAGCACACGGATCTGGTTTCGGAGTATGAGGAAAAGTCCGACCCCGATTATGAGATACTTGCCACAGAAAAGGCTGAAATTTCACGCATTGAGAACAGGCTCAAAGATGTGGAGGAAAAGCTGAAAAACGTCGAGGTCACAGATGATGACATTGCAAAGGTCATCGAGCTGTGGACGGGAATACCTGCAAACAAGATCTCACAGAGCGAATTTGAAAAGATAAAGAGCCTCAAGGACGAGCTTTCAAAGAGGGTCATCGGTCAGGATCAGGCGGTCGAAAAGGTCGCAAATGCGATAAGAAGAACGAGAGTTCAGCTGACAAAGCGCCGCAGACCTGCATCATTCATCTTTGTGGGTCCTACGGGCGTGGGAAAGACCGAGCTTGTAAAGGTGCTGGGCGAAACGCTGTTTGATGCGACAGAGCCGCTTATCAGAGTAGATATGTCCGAGTATATGGAGCGTCACTCGGTATCAAAGCTCATCGGCTCGCCTCCGGGATATGTAGGCTTTGACGAGGCAGGACAGCTGACTGAAAAGGTTAGGCGCAGACCTTACTCCGTTGTGCTTTTCGACGAGATAGAAAAGGCACATCCCGATGTTATGAATATCCTTTTGCAGATACTCGACGAGGGAACGATACACGATTCTCAGGGCAGAGATGTCAACTTTGAGAACACCGTTATCGTCATGACCTCAAACGCAGGCTCTACCGATAAGGATACAGGCGTAGGCTTCAATAAGACCGATAACGAGATAGCCCATGAAAAGGCGATGAAAGCACTGCGTGAGTTCCTGCGCCCCGAGTTCATCGGCAGAGTTGACGAGGTCGTCGTATTCAACAGGCTGACCGAGGAGGACTATGCAAAGATAGCAGATCTTATGCTCGGCGAGATCGCACAGCCGCTTGAAGAGCGAGGCATACAAATGCGCTATGACGACGAGGTGCTCAAAGTCATTGCGCACAAGTCTTACGATCAGAAGCTCGGTGCAAGAGACATACGCAGAGTCATCAGAAATGAGGTCGAGGAC
>CAMYUO010000032.1 GCA_947302065.1 uncultured Clostridia bacterium
CCCCTTAACCCCCGTTTCCGTCAAACCTCTCTTTTGCCGGCACCAACTCAATATTATGAGCGAGCTACAACTGCCTGCAAGACGCAGCTCGACCGTGGCTCGCTGCTACGCCACGAGATACCTACGAACTTTGGTGACCGCTTTTACTTTGTTTCGTTACCAAAGCAAAATTGGCGCCAACATTGGCGCCTCAGAGATTGCTTGTGTTATTGATAATCCGAGTTTGTGAGTTGTTGGAAAGACCTCTTGAAAGAGTCTTTCTTCAAATCTTACTCTGAGTCTTAGTCAAAAACAGGCATATGGGTCTTGTGCCCATATGCCTGTTTTTCATTAAAAGTTTTAGGGGTGGGGTTTGGGGAGAGACCCTTTTTCAAAAGGGTCCTCCCCAATAAGTTACAAAATCAGATTATATAATCATAGTCCGTCTTTGACTTGATAAGATCCTCGAGGGTTATGCCCGAGAAATATTCCTGTGTGACACGGTAGTAGCCTGCCCAGACCGAAAGCGTCGGGCACACGGCGGCGCGGTCGCATTGCTCGCTGCCCTCTTTCAGACATTCCACAGGCGCAAGGTTGCCCTCTGACAGACGCAGTATCTCCCACAGCGTGTACTGATCCGGCTCACGGGTCAGCTTGTAGCCGCCGCCCTTGCCGTGCAGGCTCTCGATAAGTCCGCCCTCTTTCAGCGCAGGCAGCAGCCTTTCAATGTATTTGAGCGAGATGCCCTGCCGCTTTGCAACGTCTTTCATCGGTATGTAGCTGCCGTTGCGGTGCTTGGCAAGATAAATGAGTATGCGCAGCGAATAGCGCCCTTTTGTTGAGATCATACAGATCCTCCGTTCTTTCTCCGACTTAGTAGGTTGGTTTTATTTTATCACGCCGCCGGACTTTTGTCAAGAGGCATCAGGCGGCGCAGTAAACATTAAGACAATGTAAAACATAAGCGAATTTTGTCAAAACGCATATTGCAATTTGTGCATAGGAGTGCTATAATCTTAAAGGCAAGAAAACATTATGCTTTTATGGAGGTAAATCAAAATGGAAAAGATCATTTCCGGTAAAGTCCGTGAGGTCTATGACACAGGCAAGGACGAGCTTATCATCGTAACAACAGACAGGATCTCCGCATTCGACGTTATCCTCGACAGCGAGATACCTAACAAGGGCGTTAATCTTACCCAGATCGCAAACTTCTGGTTCGATTACACCAAGGATATCGTAAAGAACCATATCGTTTCCACCAAGCAGGAGGATATGGGTCCCGAGTTCGCAGACGCTTACTACAAGGACAGAACGATAAAGGTTAAGAAGCTCAAGATGCTTCCTTATGAGGTCATCGTAAGAGGCTATATGTTCGGCAGCATGTGGAACGCATACAAGGCAGGCGAGGATTTCTGCGGCGCTAAGTTCGAGGGTGAGCACCAGCTCGCTGAGAAACTCGCACAGCCTATCGTAACACCTTCCACCAAGAGCAGCGAGGGTCACGACATCAATATCACCCGTGAGGAAATGGCTCAGGGTGCAGGTCAGGAGCTTGCACAGAAGATATTCGATATCTCTATCGCTCTTTACAACAAGTGCTATGACTACGCTCTGACAAAGGGCATCATCATCGCAGATACAAAGTTTGAGTTCGGTCTTGACGAGAACGGCGAGATCGTGCTCGCAGACGAGATGTTCACTCCCGATTCCAGCCGTTTCTGGAACGCAGCAGAGTACAAGGTAGGCGAGTCCCCGAAGTCCTACGACAAGCAGTTTGTTCGTGACTGGCTTATCGCTAACGACCTCAAGGGCGTTGAGCCTGCTCCGAAGCTCCCTGATGAGATCGTTGCAAAGACCGCAGCTCTGTATGATGAGTGCAAGGCAAAGATCACAGGCTGAACCTTAAATAATGATTTTTGATAAACAAATTTATTAAAAATTCAGCGCCCGAAACGTTTCGACGATTTGGGCGTTTTTTCGTACTTTTTTAATGAAGAACAAGCGGAAATATCATACAAAATGCTGATTTTATTGCATTTGCGGTTGACAGATAGTGCATTAAGTGATATAATGAACGAAAGTTGTGTAAAAATTTTAGATAAAAAAACGGAGATGGATTATAATGTTAAAAAAGAGAATTCTTTCGACCGTTTGCGCCTTTGTTATGGGTATGAGCTGCTTCGCCGGAATGCAGGGTGCCTTTTCAGCGGACGAGGTCGGAATAACTGCAAGCGCTGCTACGGCAACGGTAAATCTGCCGATGACACGTATCAGCGGAGCAAACAGATTTGAAACAGCGGTAGCCGTTTCAAAGCAAGCCTATCCCAAGGGTGCTGCAAATGTTATCCTTGCGAGCGATTCAAATTATGCAGATGCACTTTGCGGTTCACCGCTTGCAAAGGCTCTGAGTGCGCCGATACTGCTTACGGCAAAGGATCTTGTTCCGAATGCAACAACGGCAGAGATCACAAGGCTCGGCGCAAAGAATGTCTATATCCTGGGCGGTACGGCTGTTGTTGATGAGGCTGTTGAAGCGCAGCTGAAAGAAAGCGGACTCAACGTTGTGAGGATCGCAGGAGATGACAGATACGGCACATCTACCGAGGTCGCAAAGCATATGCAGCAGGCGACAGGAAAAACACCTGTCTCAGCATTCTTTGTAAGTGCGATCGATTATCCCGATGCTATCTCGGCAAGCTCTATCGCTGCTGTCAAGGATTCACCGATATTCTATGTAAACAGGACGGGCAAACTTGACGACAAGATCAAAGAATATCTTGCAAGCTGCGGCAAAAAACTTGATGCTGCATACATAATCGGCGGAACATCCGCTATATCGAACAATATTCTGGAAGAGATAAAGCCTTACTTTGAAAAGTCCGGCAGATACGGCGGAGCTAACAGATATGATACGAATGCCGTTGTCAATACCGCATTCAGATCCTTCTTCACAGGCAAGGACATCTATCTTGCAACAGGCAAGGATTTCTCCGATGCTCTGACGGGCGGCGTGCTCGCTGCAAAGAACGGCTCACCGATAGCGATCGCTGATAAGGTGCTCACCGCAAAGCAGACAGAGTATTTCAAGAATTACGGCATCACCGAGGCAAAGGGCAACACCCTCGAGATCCTCGGCGGCGAAGGCGCAGTGACCAATAATACCGCAAAGGCTGTAATGCTTTATGAAGATCCGTCGCTCACCGCAACAGACGGCGGCACGAGCGCAACGCTCAAGTGGGCAAAGAACAGCTTTATCACATCTTATCAGGTATACAGAGACAGTACGCTTCTGGCGACTATCACAAATCCTTACACGGTCACATATACCGATAAGACGATCAACAAAGAATCGTCATATAAGTACAGAGTTGTTTATAACTTCACCGTAAAAGGTCAGAAGTATGTTCTTGATGCTTCGGCAGAGGTAAAGCGCAAAGGCTTTGACTTCCGCAGCATCATGACCAAGGAAAACACCGCAAGGCTCAATTCCGAAAAGAACAATACCGCTAAGTCATCGTTCAAGACCGAGAACGCTCAGAGCGCAACGAGCACATATTCATACTACGACATCAAGATGCTCACAACAAAGGACTGGGCAACGCTTGAAAAGTTTGCCAAGGAGCATTTCACAAGCTCGATGACCAAGGCTGAAAAGGTCGCTTATACGCTCAACTGGATCAACAAGAACGTCTGGTACGGAACTGTCGCAGACGGCGGCTGGGCAAAGCTCGTGGCTATGGCGCAGAACGGTACATTCTCCTATGTAAACTGTATCTTCAACTATAAGATCGGTCAGTGCAACTGCTATAACGGAGCGCTCGTTTCGATGATGCTCTATCTCGGATACGATGCACACCTTGTCTGCGGATACCGCGGCAGAACAAATGCGAGCGGTTACGACAGAGGCGGCTCGAACCATTGGCAGCATTTCTGGGGCGAGGTAAAGATCAACGGTCAGATTTACGTTATGGAAGCCGGCAACTACGGCGAGGACGGCGACTGGATGCATCTTTGCGAACTTTACAGAGATGTTGAGGATAAGTACGAGTACACCGAGAACGGCAAGAAGATCACCGGCTGGCGTGGATATCTGAAAAACGGAAAAATAGTTCTTTGATAAAAAATAAACTGCTGTATCGCTCTGATACAGCAGTTTTTGTGTTTATGTCAGTTTTCGAGCTGTGCAAGCAGCTCGGTGATAAGCTCTTTCTTCGCTGTGCCGACAGAAAACGCCGTCGCACCGCCGCAGGCAGTCGCCAGACGCAGTGCATAGTCATAGTCATCAGTCTGCGCAAAGCCCGCAATAAAACCTGCAAGCATCGAGTCGCCCGCACCGACAGAGCTGACCACCTGCCCTTTGCAGATGCCCTGCCTGTGCAGCTTTCCGTTCTCGTCAAGCAGCAGTGAGCCGTCCTTTGCCATCGAAACGAGCACGTTGCGTGCGCCCTTGCTTTGCAGTTCACGGGCACATTCGGCTATCTGCTCGTCTGTCGTGAGCGTTTTCCCGAATATCTGTCCCAGCTCGTGAGAGTTCGGCTTTATCACAAAGGGTCTGAACCGCAGCGTTTCCATAAGCAGACTACCCTCTGCATCAACGGCAGCCGATATGTCACTGCCCGAGAGCCGTTCAAGTATGCGGCTGTAAACGTCCTGCGGCATGCTCTGCGGAACGCTGCCCGCAAGCACTATCGTGTCGCCGTCTTTTATCTGCGAAAGCCTGCCGTAAAACTCATCAAGCTCGCTTTCACTGATGTCGGGACCTCTGCCGTTTATCTCCGTCTCGCTGTCAGCGCTTATCTTCACGTTGATGCGTGAGTTGCCCTTTGAAAGCCTCACAAGGTCTGTCGGCACGCCTTTTTCTTCAAGTCCGTCAGCAATAGCCTTTCCCGTAAAGCCTGCGCAGAAGCCGAGCGCCGTCGTCTCACAGCCAAGCTCACGCAGTACGCAGGAAACGTTGATGCCTTTGCCGCCGAATGTCATCTGTTCGCTCTGGCACCTGTTCACAGCGCCTGTTTGCAGGTTTTCAAGTGATACAGTGTAATCTATCGCAGGGTTAAAGGTCACGGTGTATATCATCTGCAACCTCCTATTCGGTCAGAAGCAGCACCAGCACCGAGTCAACGACTATGATGCCGATGATGAACCACAGCGAAAAGCCGACGTAAAGCTGGAATGCGATGACTGCGAACACTGTGCCGAGTATCGTGCAGAGCACGCCGATGCCCGAGTTTTTCTTCTTTTCCGAGCGCAGACGCTTTACCACGGCGAGCAAGGCAAATATGAACATGACACACGATATCACCGCAGCCACGACAGCTACTGTTGAAAATACCGAGGTGATGCCGTTATCTTCTGGCATAAATATCCTCCATTCGATCGTTTTATATGCAAGTAAGTTGTAATCTTATCCGATTTGGGTGCGAGCATTAAGCGCAGCCGAGCGTTATCACAAAATGAAAACCCGGAGCAGCACAAAGGCTGTTGTCATTACAAACTAATTTGCGACGGACAAGCGTACCGCCGCTGCGGTATAGTATAACACAATTGCTCTGCTCCGTCAAGATAAGGCAAAATAAACAATATGCGCTCAGCGCAGAGAGCGTTGTTTTGTGATAAAGGAAAAAAATAAAAAAATCGGCGATACGGCTTGCAATTGGCTGAATAATGGTGTATAATATTCTTACTTAACGTTTATTGTAGGATATTCGCAAAACAAAGGGGTTTGACGATGGACGAAAATATAAAGGAAAAGGATACTGCACAGCAGGGCAGCGAAGAGCGTTCTCTTGAAGAAGTCATCGCCGCAGCCAAAGAGGAAAAAGCAAAGCTGATAGCAAAGAATATGGCTTCTTCTTCCTTTGAGGACGAGGTGATACAGGATAACGGCACGCAGGTCAGAACAGACAGTGCTCTGCAAAAGGTAAAAGATGCAGTAAATGCCGTTGACAGCGGCAATGACAGGGCAGCAGCGAGAAGAACAGCTTCATTCCCTGCGCAAAATGGCAGTGATACAGATATGGAAAGAAGACCAGGCGGCTCACAGGGCCGCAGAAGACCGCCGCAGAACGGTCAGAGAAGACCGGACGGATCGAGAAGACCCGACAGTACGAGGAGAGCTGACGCAACAAGAAGACCATCAGGCGCAAAGAAAAGACCGGTAAAGAAAAAGAAGAAGTCTAAAGTGCCGATGATCGTCTGCCTGTCCATACTCGGAGCACTCGTGCTCGGAATGGGCATAGCCTACATAGTCGGCATGGTAAAATATAAGGGCGTGTTCCTTGCAAATACCTTTATCAACAACATCGACGTGAGCGGAAAGACAAAAGAAGAAGCCTACGATATGGTAAAGGAAAAGTCCACGCTTAAAGATAGTATCATCATCACACGCCTTGACGGTTCGCAGCTCCCGCTTCCGCTTTCCGAGATAGGCTATACCGATAAAACTCAGTATGAGATAGAAAAGTTCTATAACTCGCAGAACCACTACAATTGGATCGGCGCAAAGTTCAGCAATACTCAGTTCGAGGTCGAGGAGAAATTCACCTACGATAAGGTGATGCTCGAAACACTGCTCAAAAAGAAAGTCACAGCAGCATCGTCGGGCAGACCGCCTGAGAATGCGACTATCCAGAAGAGCACCGACGGCACAGGTTACGTTATAATCAAGGAAAAGCCGGGCGATAAGATCAACACCGATAAGATAAAGAACCTGTATGATTTTGTCGAGCAGAACCTTGACGCAAACAGATATGTCATCGACATCTCCGGCGTTGACTGCTACGAGACCGCAAAGGTCACAGCAGATTCGCTCAAGGACGAGTGTGAAAAGCTCAACAAGATGAACAGCCTGTCCATCACATTTGATTTCATTCACAGTCAGGAAGTGCTCAAGGGCAGTCAGATAATGGGCTGGATCAGCTTTGACAGCAAGTCAAAGGACGGCATCGTCGTTGATATGAAGCAGGTCGAGGCTTATGTCGAGCAGCTCGCTAAAAAGTACGATACCTACGGCACGGACAGAACGTTCAAGACCACCAAGATCGGCACTATCACCATAAAGAGCGGTGATAAGATGCAGAACGATACAGGCAACTACGGCTGGTGGATAGATCAGCAGAAGACGATGGAGCTTATCAAGGAGCTTATCATCGCAGGCAAGAGCACCACTACAAAGCCTGTTTACTATGTAAATCCTGATTCCCACTACTCATACACCTGTGATGAGAGCGTATGGACAAAGGATAAGGACTACGGAAATACTTACGTCGAGATAGATATCGGCACTCAGCACCTGTGGTATTACAAGAACGGCAAGCTCACTATTGAAAGTGATGTCGTTACAGGTTATATCGGCGCAGAGGACAGATACACCCGTGAGGGCGTGTTCAAGGTATGGATGAAGGAGAGCCCGTCAGTGCTCAGAGGTGCGACATGGACTACCAACGTTACATACTGGATCTACTTCAGCCTCTACGGCGCAGGTATGCACGATGCATCGTGGCAGGGCGGCGTGTTCGGCGGAACTAAGTATAAGACCTCCGGCGGCGGTTCACACGGCTGTATCAATATGCCTTTCGACAAGGTAAAGCAGATATACGGACTGATCGAGTACAATACACCTGTGTTCATTTACAACAGTGAAAAGCTCGCAGCAAGATAAAACACCAAAACTCCGCAGAAAGCTCTGCGGAGTTTTTTGGTGGGGGATATTCTATGGGAAAACCTATTTTGAGGTAGGATCGAGAATGTCAACGGGGTCTATCCAGCTGCCGTTGCGTTCGAGAGCAAAGTGAAGATGTGTCGGCTGAGCTATCTCTATCTGTGCCGTGTCACCGACTGCGCCGATAACATCGCCCGAGTTAACAAAATCGCCCTCCGATACGCTCACCGATGACGAAAGCCCGTAATAATGCGCAGTCAGACCGCTGCCGTGATCTATCTTCACGCAGCTTCCCCATAAGGGATCGGACCATACCCTGATGACCTTGCCCTTGTTCATCGCCTTGACGGGCGCACCGAGGTCGGCTTTGATGTCGATGCCGTCGTGCGTTTTCCATACGCCGAGAGTCTCGCTCTTTACCAGCTCGCCGTTTGAAAAGTTCTCGATTATCTCACCCGACACAGGCATTATCGTCGGCTGAGTCTTTTTGTCAAGGTCGCTCTCGCTGTCAGGCTTTGATTCTGCCTTTTTCTCAGCCGCCTCCGTCTGCTTGGGAACATCGGTCACCTTGTTTTCGGCAGGCAAAGGACTTGCCGAGTCGGGCTGTGCCACGATGAGCGTCTGGTCAATGCTGTCCATTGCCTTGTTGTAAGCTGCCACGCCCGCACCCGCAAGCGCAAGCATGAATGCTCCTATCGTGATGTAAAGCCCTTTTTTGCCAAGCGTCTTGCCGAGCCTTGTGTTTTTCAAGCTGAAGTTTTTCATTTTTTATCATTGCCTTTCCCCGATATGAGATATGCCGCCTGCACGGCGCAGGCAAAAGCTTATGCTATCGGTGCATAAGTCCTTTGGCATTATTTTGGGCAGCTTTCGGGGAATTATTCACATAAGAGAAAACTTTTTTGGGTTGACAAGCGGCTTTCGTATATGATATAAATTGTTATGAAGAATTATTCAAAGAGGTAAATCATTATGCCGGAAATGACAGATAATACGATAAGACCCGACAGGGTGCTGCTTGCGGCGGCTGACCTCGGGAGGTATGATATGCAGGTGTCCCTTGACGAGCTTGAAGAGCTGGTGCAGACCGCAGGCGGCGAGGTCGTCGCAAGGGTCGTGCAGAAACGCCCTGCGTATGACAGTGCCAGCTGTATCGGCACAGGCAGACTTGAAGAGATGGCGGAGCTTTGCAGACAGCTCGATGTCAGCAGGATAGTCTTTGACAGCGAGCTTACCGCAACGCAGATAAGAAACATCGAAAAAGCCTGTGATGTGTTCACCATAGACCGCACGATGCTCATTCTTGACATCTTTGCGCAGAGAGCCACCACCCATGAGGGTCGTCTGCAGGTCGAGATAGCGCAGAACAAGTACCGTCTGCCTCGCCTTGCGGGCAAGGGCACAGACCTTTCACGTCTCGGCGGCGGCATAGGCACAAGAGGTCCGGGCGAAACAAAGCTCGAAACGGATAAAAGACATATCCGTGCTCGCATCGAAAAGCTCTCAGAGGAGCTTGAGGATATCGCAAAGCACAGGGATATGCTGCGCAAAAGGCGCAAAAAGGACAATGTCCTCGTCGCAGCGATAGTCGGCTATACAAACGTCGGCAAGTCAACGCTGCTCAATACGCTCACAGAGGCAGGCGTGCTCGCAGAAAATAAGCTGTTCGCAACTCTTGAAACAACATCGAGAGCCATTGAGCTGCCCGACGGACGCAGCGTCACGCTCGTTGACACCGTCGGACTTATCAGACGTCTGCCGCACCAGCTCGTCGAGGCGTTCAAATCAACGCTTGAAGAGGCTGCAAATGCCGATGTGATAATCCACGTCTGCGATGCCTCGGCAGAGGACTGCGCCGAGCAGGTAAGGGTCACGAATGAGCTGCTGGGCGAGCTTGGCTGTGAGGATATCCCCGTCGTGACCGTGCTCAATAAGTGCGACAAAGTCCCGTATATCGACGAGCTCGATATTTCGCAGCAGGAAAACACCGTCAAAATATCCGCAAAACACGGCGACGGCATCAGCGACCTGCTTGCCGCAATACAGCAAGCCCTGCCGCAGTCGTGCACAAGATGCAGACTGCTGCTGCCGTATGACAAAGGCGCACTTCTGAACACTATCCGTATCGACGGCAGAGTTTTCAGCGAGGAGTATACCGCCGACGGCATCGAATGTGATGCGCTCGTCGATGTCAAGGTCTATCATCTGGTGCAGGAATATAAGGTTTAGGGGCGAATTGAAGAGGGGAACTCTTTTGGAAGAAGCACAAAATGGAGAAGTCATATTTGACTTCTCCATTTTTTAGAGTAACCGTGGTAAC
>CAMYUO010000033.1 GCA_947302065.1 uncultured Clostridia bacterium
GCAGACTTATCCCGTTTATGACCACAAAGGATCAGGCGACCTCGAATTATCAGGCTTGGTGCGGCAAGAAATGGTTCGTGCCGAAGGAATTCAAGGCTGTCACAACTGCTGAAAAGATCAGCGGTGTGTATATCCCGTTCTGGCTCGCTGACTGCTCGGTCAACGGTATGATCCACGCTGACGGTAAAAAGATCAGAACGTGGACAAGCGGTAATTACAGATACACCGAAACAAGAGAGTTCGACGTGCGCCGTGCGGCAAGCGGTGTGTTCAGAGGCATTCCTGCTGACGGATCGAGCAAGGCTGAGGACGGTCTTATGGACGCTCTTGAACCGTTCGATTATTCCAACCTGAAAGAATTCTCGATGAACTATCTGTCAGGCTTCCTTGCTGAAAAGTACGATGTTGACAGAAAAGACGTTTTCCCGAGGATAAAGGCGAGAGTTGACGAGAACACAGAGGCTCTCATCAGAAACTCGATGCAGTATGACAGGATAAGTATTCTCGAAAAGAACATCGTCATCGAAAAGACCGACTGGGAATATGTTATGATGCCTGTATGGTTCATGACATACAAGTTCAACGATAAGAACTACTACTTCGCAATGAACGGCGAAACGGGCAAGGTGACAGGTATCCTGCCGCTGAGCAAGAAAAAACTATTCTGGGCAAGCTGCCTCGTGGGAATGATAGGATTCATTCTCGGCGTTATAGGAGGTGGCATATTCCTATGATAAAGATATTCAAAAAGATCTCGGCGTTCATCTGCGCAGGTGCAATTGCCTGCACGTCGCTCGCATTCAGCGCATTTGCTGACAGCAAGCAGAGAGTTTACGTTGAAAACAACGTGCTGACAGAATCCGAGATAAACGAGTGCGAAAAGCTGCTTGCAGAAGCTGCTGACGACAAGGGCTTTGAATTCGCAGTCTATTTCTTCAAGGATCAGACAGTCAGCGATTCGACTGTTAAATCTTATGCAAGAAGCCTTTCAAACCAAAGCTCGAACTGTGTTGCGATGGTCGTTAACTACGGCACGAACTATGCGATCGTTGACGCTCACGGTGAGGTCTCGGACAAGATCACAAGCTCAAAATGCACCAAGATCTTTGACAAATACCTCAAAAGCGAGCTCAAGGACAAGGACAACATCGGTGCGGTAAAGGCATTCATCAAGGGTGTCAAGAGATACACGGCGTTCATCACGCTGGGTATGATACTCATCGGACTGGTCGGATTCCTTATCTTCTTCTGTATTATGTACTTCGCTGTTAAGGCAAAATACAAGTTCCACGAGAAGCCGAACACGAACAACTACCTCGAGGGCGGCGCTCTGGAATACAGCGTTATGGAGGATATCTTCATCAGAGAGCACACCTCCAGGACTTCTATCAGCTCCGGCTCCGGCGGTCACGGTGGTGGCGGCGGCGGTCACAGCAGCGGCGGCGGTCATTTCTGATGCAACTGTTAAAGGACGTTATGGCAGGTCTTCCCTGCCCGAACGTCCTTTTTTCTTGACTTTATTCGCTTTGTGTGATAATATGGATAAAACAGACAATGGGGGAAACAGCAAATGAAATTCAAAAAGAAAATACTTGCCGCACTGCTGGCGGCGGCAATGCTTTTATGCTCGTGCAGCGAGAGCACCGATTCGCAGATCACCGAAAGCTCGTCAAGCCCGTTCGTCACCGATACGACAACAACGACGAGCTCACCGGATACGACCACGTCAGATGCGCAGGACTCGTCAACGCCCGAAAGCGTGCCCGAGGGTGTGCCGATGTGGGAAGGCACTGCACCGAACGGCAACAAGATAACGTTCCTCGGCTCGATGCACGCTGCAAAGGACGATTTTTACCCGATGCCCGAAAAGATAGCAAAGCCTTTCAACGAGGCTGAAGTCGTGGCATTTGAGTGCGACACGGAGACAGCTGAAAACGAGCAGGCACAGTTTGAATTGACGCAGCAGATGGCGCTCACCGACGGCACGACGCTTAAAGACCACCTGTCGCCCGAGGCTTACAAGATACTCGGCGATCTTTTAGCGGAGCTTGACTGCACGACAGAGCTGGTCGATGCGTACAAGCCATGGGCTGCATATGAGACGATCACGGCGCTGTGGATAATGACGAGCGACATCACGATCAAAAACGGCATAGACTACTACCTGATGGACAAGACAAAGACCGACGGCAAACAGCTTTACGAGCTGGAAAAGGCAGCGGATCAGATAAACCTCGTTGCAGAGCTGCCCGAAAAGACTTATGATGCGCTGTTTAAGATATCAAAGGATATGAACAGGCAGACATACAACGACGAGAACGCAAAGATGTATGAATACTGGCTGTCGGGCAACACAGCCGAAATGGAAAAGCTGTCGGAGCTGCCGGCTGATGAGGATCTGAAAACTGTCGGGCTGACAGATGAGGAGATAACTCTCATAAAAGAGCGCAACAAGAAGATGGTCGATGACCGAAACATCGTTATGGTCAATGGCATCAGGGAGCTTTTCAAAAGCGGCAAAAAGACGCTGGTATGTGTCGGCTGCGCTCACTATTTCGGTGAGACAGGCATAGTTGCCCAGCTTGAAAAAGAGGGATATACTTTTAAGAGGATATAACAGCAAGAGGCTCTCACGGGTTGTGAAGAGCCTCTTTTTGAGTTCAGTTGACTGCCCTGCCGTCGCTCAGCTCGATGATGCGGGAGCACTGCGAGGCAATATCGCTGTCGTGGGTGACGATGATGACCGTTTTATTCTGCTCTTTATTCAGCTTTTTGAGCAGTGACATAACTTCTTCGCCCGAGGCTTTGTCGAGGTTGCCTGTCGGCTCGTCGCAGAGGATAACATCAGGGTCGTTGATGAGCGCACGGGCGATAGCTGCTCTTTGCTGCTGACCGCCCGACATCTCCGATGGGTAATGCTTTACTCGGTCGGTAATATCAAGGGCTGTGTAGAGGTCGCTTTCGGCGATCTCTTTTTTCTTGGCGAGCTTTGCAGGGAAAAGCACGTTTTCTTCTGCTGTCAGCTCGGGTATCAAATCAAAGAACTGGAACACAAAGCCGATATTCTTCAAGCGAAACTCGGAGAGTTTGGTATCGTTGAGCGTGCTGAGGTCGGTATCGTTGTAAAAGACCTTGCCCTCGGTGGCTTTATCAAGTCCGCCAAGCAGGTTGAGCAGTGTGGATTTGCCGCTGCCCGATTTACCGATGATAGCGACCATTTCGCCGTCCTTTATTGTGATATCCACGCCGCCGAGCGCTGTGACCTTGCCCTCGCCCTTGCCGTAGGTCTTTGTGAGGTTCTGTGTTTTTATCATCTGCGTTTCCTCCCTTTGCTGATAGAATATGCGATATTCGGGGTGAACATTTTAAAGCTCCTGCGGGTGAGCAGAATGGTCACGATGCACATCACCGCAAAGACTATCAATGTCGGCAAAAGTGCGCTGACATACCACATCTGCGAGCCGACAAGGTATTTCTGCGAGATCTCTGTCGCTTTGTCGAACAGTTCGTGATACCTGTCGAGGTTGCCCTGCGCCGCCTGATCGGCTGCCTGCGTGTTCAGCAGTTCATATTTGTCGTGTGCGTGCAGCATCAATTGCTGCACCAGCCGCATCGAGCCGTATGCAGTCACAGCGGACACAACGGGTATCCTTATGCTGTCGAGCGTGAGCCGTCTGCGCAGGCGTTTGAGCGGAGTGCCGACCGCACGCATTATGCTGAGCTGATACTCTTTCATTCGTATCTTCATGCCGATGCCGTTGAAATATGCCGCAAAGCCGAGCAGCGACATCAGCAGAATAACAAGCCCGATCGAGATATACATCTGTGCGTTCTGTTTGAAGATCTGCTTTTGCTGCTGACGCAGAGAGAACACCTCAAAGCCTGTTCCAAGCGGCAGTTTGTCGCCTATCTCATCACGGGAAAGCAGCTCGGTGTACATTGCGCCGTGCAGACCGATCTTCTGAGCACCTGTCACTGTCGTGAGCAGGTTGTAGTCGGCAGAGTCGGAGACCGAGTATCTCAGCACCCTGTCCATATCCTTTGGCAGTTTTATTACTGCGCCTATCTGCACATCGCAAAGGGTGAGGTCTTCGATGCCGTAGCCCTGCTTTGTCATCGACGAGCCGACGGTGAGCTTGTCGCCCGCTATGTAAAGCGGTTCGCCGTCTGTCACAACGAAAAGCATCTGTTCGCCCGAGGACAGCTTGCCTATGTCGATACTGCCCGAGATGACATACTGCGAGAGCTTTTCTATCGTCGCTTTATCTGCAAGGCGTGTGCGTGTGCGGTACATTCTCCTGTCGGAAGCGATAAGCGCTTTCGCATCGGCGCAGGAATGGTCGGAGATGAATCTCTTTTCCTCGTCCGTGCCTATCGCTATCTGATATTTAAGCTCTGTGTCGCCGAGCTTTGCGATAAACGTCTGCGGCAGCAAGCCTGTTGAAAAGCAGTTGTCGAGCGTATCTGCGGTGGTGTCGTCGATGCCGTGATATTTATCGGCATTTTTCATCAGCGTCAGGTCGTTAAGACCGTGCTCGAACGAGATGTTGGTATTGTAGCACTCTTTAAGGTCGTCCTGCTCAAGATCAAGCTCGCCATACTTGGTGTCGATGTATTTTGTGAACTGCACCTCGCCTTTTTCATCTTTTTGATAGCTGCCTGTCGTATTGTGGTAGACCATATACCCGAACAGCACGCCGAAGCAGATAAGGCTCAGCGAGAGCGTTTGAATGACCGTTACGCCCTTGTTGGCAAAGACCTTTGAGATACAGCGGTAAAGAGAGTGCGGCTTTGTGCGCCTGCCCAAACGTCGCTTTCTGCCTGTGAGAAGTGCCGAGAAGATATACCCTATCGCAAGGACAAACACCGAGCAGAGCACCGCAACAATGAACGGATCAAGGCTTATGCCCGTCACAAGCGGGTCTGAGGTGAATCCGAGAAGGTCTTTTTTATCAAGCGCAGAGACCTCGGCTTTTGTTATCAGGATATGCGCAAGCGAGCCGAGACCCAGCCCGAGCGCCGTCTGAACGAGCGTGAGCACGAGACATTCTATCGTGTACATCACACGCACTCTGCGTTTTGACATACCGATGCGGCGCAGCATCGACATCGTGTTTTCACGCTCGGCAAAGATGTTTTTCAGCGTGGCTATTACCGAAAGCACAGCGATTATCGCCGACAATCCCGTGAATATCAGCAGCTTGCGTGACGTGGGAGACAGGTCGATATTCTGATAACCGATAAGATTGAATTTTGTATCTGCGGAAATATTGTTGTAATGATCCCACAGGCGGATGTTTGTTTCAGCGTGCGCAGCGTAAATATCAAAGCCGTTTTGTTCAAGGTATTTTTCGACCTCGTCAGACGGTGAGGTGATAGACTTATACGGGAACTGCTTTGTGTTATAAAGCATCACCCACGAATACTTTGCGTTTTTGCTGCCGTCGCCGCCTGTGAATATCACGGGCATATAGTATCTGGGCTTCATATCATCGGTGTAATAGGTGTTGCCCTGATTGGTATTCTCGTTATAGATGAGCGTGCCGGGACGGGCGCTGTCATAGTCCTTGCTGATGATTCCGACAAGCTTATACGTTCCTGTGTCGAGCGTGATGTCATCACCGACATTGCCGAAAAAGCCGAACTTGTTGAGCACCGTTCTGCCGATAGCTATCTCGTTTTCGGTCTGCGGCATACGTCCCGATTCCAGCGGGATATGCGCAAGGTTTTCGGGGTCGTCTATCGTGCCTATCTGGAACTTGTCCACGCCGATTCCAGCCTCGCCTGTGACGTACATCGTGCCACGAACTGTCTCGTCGGTCGAGAGCAGGTCGATGACCTCATCATAGGCTGTCGGTGAGGGAATGGCAACGGTGTAATAGCCGTGAGTATCGTAATTATCGTCTATCCAGCGGCGCTGATCCTGCCGTATCATCAGAAATGCACAGCACACAACGGCGCACAGCAGCACGCCCGAGAAAAGCAGTGCGGCGAGGCTCTTTTTGTGCCTGCTCCAATATTTCAGCGTGAAGCCAAGCAAAGTTTTTGCGGTGCCGCCGCTTAGTCTGCTGAGTGTCACAGGCACGCCGACCGCTGCTGCGCCGACTGCGGCAACGGTCCCCACAGCCGCACCCGACAAAAGCCCAGCATTTTCGAGGTTTGCGAGCACTGCACTCAGTGGTGCGGCGGCAAAGAGCGTGCCCTTGCCCGAGAGCTTTTCTATCTGCTTTTTTATCTTCTGCCGTGCACGGTGGAGTTTCTGATTGGCGTTGTTCTCGTTAGTGCCGATGACACGGGCGACCTCGGCGACCGACAGATTGTCGTAATAATAAAGTATCATTGCCGAGCGCATATCACTTGGCAGCGAGTCGATGACGCTTTGCAGCTGCTGTTTGGTCTGCTCGCTGACGGCATAATCATCTGGCAGCATTATAGGCTCTGAAAGCGCCGCAAGCTGTGCTGCCTGTTCACGCTGTTTTCTGTCAAGCTCGGCGGTCTTGATATGATCCGCACATTTGCGGTAGGCAATGCAGTAAAGCCAGCCTACGAAAGACTCCTCAGAACGCAGGCTACCGATGCTCTCCATTGCGGCGCAGAATGTCTCTGCGGTGATGTCCTCGGCGGCATCGAGCGAGCCGACATTTTGCTTTGCAAAATAATAGACCTTTGGGTAAAACTCTTTATACAGCTTTTCAAAAGCCGCATTATCGCCGTTTTTTGCCTTTGCAGCAAGCTCGGCTATATCATTCTTGTTCATCGCTATGGTTCTCCTCTTTTTTTGAAAATACCCTCTCATAGATGCGAGCCTCACGCTCGGCATCGTCCGAGTCGGTGTCAAGCTGAGTCAGCAGCCAGACGATAAAGCTGTCCAAGCTCATCTGCATAGCTATGCTCCTTTCATCAGACTATTATATTATATAGTCTGAAAAAATCGGGTCTGCTTATCGGCTGCGGAGTATTTTCTGCGTAATGCACAAAGCATCGCAGGGGTATTTGTGCAGGATAGACATTGCAAAATGCAAACCAAAAAGCAGCCATTTCAAACAAAGAAATGACTGCTTTCAGCTTGTTTGCTTGAGGAACTCGAGGTACTCGTTTTCGGGCATTGGCTTTGCGTAGTAATAGCCCTGAATGAAATCGCAGCCCTTGTCGATGAGCCACTGCGCTGTTTCCTCGGTCTCGACGCCCTCGGCGACGATCTCGATGCCGATGGACTTTATCATTCGGATAGTATCGGCGAGCACCGAGCGTGTTTTATCGTTGGACATTGCATTTATCAGGCTGCGGTCTATCTTGATTATCTTGATAGGCTGGCTCATTATCCTGTGCAGGTTGGAATAGCCTGTGCCATAGTCGTCTATCGAGAACTCGATGCCTTCTGCGTGCAGCTGTGAGACAGTGCGGCGCAGCACGTCGTCGAGGATATCAGATGCGGACTCGGTCAGCTCAAAATTGACGGCTTTGTTTGACACGCCGAAATGCGCAAGCTTATTTTTCACCTCGTCGACAAAGCTGTCGTTCATACACTGCATTGCGGAGATGTTTATCTCGATATACTCAACTCCGTAGGGCTGGGCTTTGCGGATAAAGCCGAACACGCTGTCGATGACGAAATCGCCTATTTCGTAGATAGCACCGCTCTTTTCGGCGGCAGGTATGAAATCGGCAGGCGAGATGAACCCGACCTCGTCATCTCTGAGGCGGATAAGTGCCTCGGCGGTGACGAACTTGTTATCCTTTACGCTGTATATCGGCTGATAATACATCTGGAAGCTGCGGTTGTCGATAGCTTTGCGGATATAGCGGTCAATATCAAAGCAAAGCTCTATCTTCTGCTGCTGGGTGAGGTCACGGTAGATGAACTCGCCCGATTCAACCGAGCTTTTCTCGAAGGTGTCGATAAAGCGGAAGACATCCTCTGCGGCTTTCATATCACCGGGGAGAGATATCTCGCAGACAGCAAATTCGAGCGAAAGGTCATATTTTTCGGTGTGTATCTTTTCACACAGCGAATCGTATATCGCCTCGGCAAGCATATCATCGGACGAACGGCTGTCAAGGCTGACCGCCAGAAGTCCGTAGTTGAGATAAAAGACGTTTATGGGCGTACTTATCGGGATAAGCTTGCGCACGCCTGCGGCAGTCCTCACGACAAGCTCACGCATTATCGCATCGTGCATATTTATGCCGTAGAGTTTGAGCAGGGCGGCATCGCCTTTGACCTTGATGATGAACACGGTGAGGTCTCTTTCGGACAGGTAGGTATGCTGTATCTCACGGCGGAACGCTATCATCGTCTTTGCGCCGACAGAGGTATTGAGCGTTTCCTCCGGGCGAATGACGAACATCATTATCGTCATTACGGCGATGGAATAGGAGAACATCTCGAGCAGGTGATTGGGGTAGATATACTGCAGCACGACAGCAAGTATGGTGTATGGATATATGCTGACAAAGGCGATGATGCTGCGCCTGTCGAGAGCGCCGTGATAACGTTTGAGGTAGTAGAATGAGAAAAGGGTATAAAAACCGCCGATGATATAGGTGATGATGATATAGTCACCACGCTGATACTCGCCGTTGACGATGCTGAAAATGGCGTGTGTCCATGGGTTTGTGAGCACGCAAGCCAGTCCGATGAGATACGGCGCACAGAAAATTATCTTATTTATGCGTTTTTTTGCAATGAACTTATACAATGTGCCTGCCTCGAGACCCATAAATATCAGATAGCACGGCAGGATAGATGAGTGCAGGATAAAGAAGAAATAGGTGCCTGCCTCACGCATGGCTCGCTGGGCTTGCTCGCTGAGCGCATCGAGCGGTGCAGAGGAGAACATATCCGCAATGGTAGTGGCGAGCACGACGATGACGAACACGGTGAACATACGGTGCACCTTGCCTACGTAGAGTTTACGGATAAATATCGACACAAGCATAAGCGCAAGTATCAAAAATGAACAAATATCGTACTGGTAAACCACTGCGTCTATCCCTCCTTTCACGAGCAGATTTGTCATTATATAGTAGCATTATACCATAAAATCGGCGTATTTACAATAGAAATTACCTATTTTTGCCGATATGACCACACAGGACAGTCTGCATTGTGTAAAATGCACAAGAATATGTTGCGAACAGTAACAAAATGTTGAATTTACCGCAGACTGATAAAAAATATTGACATATTGCTACAAAAAGTTGTATAATTAATGTATGCAACCAGAAAATGCAGGAAAGCGAGGTATGCTCGATGGATATAAAACAGTGTTACGAAAGCTTTGGCGGAGACTATGAAGATGCGTATATGCGGCTTCTGACCGATGAGCGCATAGAAAAGTTCCTTAAAAAGTTCGTTGAGATAGACGATGTCGGCAAGCTGGAAGCTGCGCTGTCGGAGAAAGACTACGGCGAGGCATTCATGCGTGCGCACGACCTGAAAGGCACAAGCTCTAACCTCGGGTTCACGGAGCTTTACAAGTCGAGCAGCGTGCTTTGCGAGGAGCTGCGCGGCGGCGAGCCAAAGTGCGACGTTACGGCAATGTTTGAAAAGGTCAGAGCCGACTGCACGGCGATATACACGGCGGTCGGACAGCTCGGCTGAACGGAGGGATAGTATGGCGGTACTTACAAGTCTGCACCTTGGCGAGCACGGAACGTACATGGGTGCAGGGTTTGACTATGAATACACGTTCAAAGACGGAAAGCACAGCATAAAGGTGCGTGTTGAAGGCGTTACCAGCGATGATGCGCTGGTGATAGACGTTGACGAAAAGTTTGCGCAGAAGCTGATTGAGCTGATCGACGAATACTCACTCAGAAAATGGGACGGCTATCAGAAGAGCGACAACAACGTGCTTGACGGCAGCGGTTTCGGATTTT
>CAMYUO010000034.1 GCA_947302065.1 uncultured Clostridia bacterium
GTCTGGCGCAGCCGTGGCAGGAGGATTACAAGGAGAAGTTCGCAGAGGGAATGGTGATCGACGGCGGTGAAAAATGCCTGCCGGCAGAGTTCTGCGGCAGCGCCGAAAACGATCACGAATGTACTCTTATCCTGCACGAAGGCAAGTTCCACCAGGTCAAGAGGATGTTTAAAATTTTAGGCAACGAGGTCGTTTTTCTCAAGCGAATTGCCATCGGAAATATGAAATTAGACAGAAAATTGGCGCTTGGCGAGTGTTTGGAGATAATGCACAAAGATGTTGAAAATTTATTGGCAAAGTGATTGGCAGGCTGTAATTTTCTGGCATTTGTCTGTGAAAATTCGTCAATATTAATATAATACTATAACAAAGTTTAGTTAAAAAAACTCTTGAATGAACGTACGAAATTTGGTACAATAGTTTCATAGCTAATGCGACTAATTAGTAATTTTATTTATAGGAGGTCCTCTTAATATGGCAAGTGTATCATTGAGGGAAATTTACAAGAAATACTCCGGCGGAGTTATCGCTGTATCCGATTTCAACATCGAGATCCAGGACAAAGAGTTCATCATTCTCGTTGGTCCTTCCGGCTGCGGAAAGTCCACAACTCTGAGAATGATCGCAGGTCTTGAAGAGATCAGCGAAGGCGAGCTGTACATCGGCGACAGACTCGTTAACGATGTAGCTCCTAAGGACAGAGATATAGCAATGGTATTCCAGAACTACGCTCTGTATCCTCATATGACCGTATTTGACAACATGGCATTCGGTCTTAAGCTCAGAAAGGTTCCTAAGGATGAGATCCAGAGAAAAGTTGAGGAAGCTGCAAGGATCCTTGACATCGCTCACCTGCTCGACAGAAAGCCAAAGGCTCTTTCCGGTGGTCAGAGACAGCGTGTTGCTCTTGGTAGAGCTATCGTTCGTAACCCACAGGTATTCCTTCTCGACGAGCCTCTCTCAAACCTCGACGCTAAGCTGAGAGCTCAGATGAGAACTGAGATCGCTAAGCTCCATCAGAAGCTTGCTACTACATTTATCTATGTAACACATGACCAGACTGAGGCTATGACAATGGGCGACCGTATCGTAGTTATGAAGGACGGTTATATCCAGCAGATCGACACACCTACAAACCTCTATCAGAACCCTGTTAACCAGTTCGTTGCAGGATTCATCGGTTCACCTCAGATGAACTTTGTTGACGCTGTTCTGCGTAAGTATGACAACAGATATGTTGTTGAGTTCGGCAGAGCTGCTTCAAGAGGCGAAGACGGTGTAACATACAGCGTTGAAGTACCTGAGGGCAAGGTTGACGATGAGGTTCTGTATCCTCTGATCGACCAGGAAGTTGTTCTCGGTGTCAGACCTGAGTGCATCCATGACGAGCCTGCATTCCTCGCACAGGCAACAACAGGCGTTGTTGAGGCTGTTGTTGAGGTTACTGAAATGCTCGGTGCTGAGACTTATCTGTATCTGGACTGCGTTGGCATTCCTCTTACTGCAAGAGTTTCACCTCGTACAACTGCTCGCACAGGCGACACTATCAAGGTTGCTCTTGATCCTAATAGAATCCACATCTTCGACAAGGAGACTGAGAAGTCTGTTCTCAACTAATATGCTGACTTTCAAAGGGTACGGTTTTTCCGTACCCTTTATTTTTATATCTGATTGGGCAGAATTAATGGTTTTGGTGCAATATTCATTGACTTTTTGTACAAATTGTGATATAATTAGCTTGATTTAGTTAATTGCTGTTTGATTTGCGCCGAAAGGAGGTAAAGGTATGAAGCCGGTCGTCAACAAAAAGTCAAAAACGGTCTTTCGCTCGGTATTTGTGCCGATAATCGCTATCGTGTGCATTCAGATGATATGCTTTTACCTTATTTTAATATACGGCGGTACTAAGAAAACACTTGAGGACAGTGCGATAAACACGCTCGATGACAATGCGCTGATAGTAAGGTCGGAGATAGAATCGAGGATCAAGAGCCAGTGGACTGATTTCCCCGTGACGCAGGATATGCTCAGGAAAGACTACGAGGCGATGGTGAAAAGATACGGTGACAAGCCGTTTTGCAGGTCTGAGGCGGCGAGGAACGAGTATCTGAAGGGTTCTTACAACACTATGGAGATAATGCTCAGCAGGACGGGCGTTGACGGTGTGTTTATTATCCTCAATGACAGCGCTGATGCGCAGGGCGCGGGCAAAGAGGGCGAAAGGTGCGGGATATATCTGGCACGTTCGGAAGAATCGGAGAGGAACTATTCGATCCTGCACTCACCGCAGGAGCTTGCAAGGTCGTTTGCGGAGCTGACTGACCCGAACTGGAAGAGCTCTTTCAGGATCGACGGGACGGCAGAGTCGGAATATTACAACAAGCCGATGATGTCGGCTTTTGAGAACAAGGGTCTGAATGCGCAGGATCATGCGTTTTTCAGCGAGTTACACACGCTTGTGTCGGGGCGTGAGGTGCTGACATACAGCATCCCGATGCTTGATGAAAACGGTTTCCCGTATGCGATAGTGGGCGTTGATGTTACAAAAGACAGCATCAAAGAGCTGCTGCACTCGCCTGAGGATCAGAAGGAATGTGTGATCGTTGCACTCAGGACTCAGGATAACAGGTTCAGACTGATCGCATCAAACGGTCCGCTGTTTGACAACGTAAAGGTCGATGACGGTGAATTTGAGATAATTCCATGCACTCACGGGCACGGCAGCGATGCGTTCGAGATAGAAGGCACGGACGACGACGAGATGACGGGCGTTATGAGCAAAATGAAGTTGTACGGCGAAAAGAGCGTATTCGCCGAGAACGAGCTTTGCGTGCTGTCGATCTCAAAGAACAAGGATCTTTATGCGTATGCGATACAGATACAGAAGATACTGCTGCTGGTGACGATAGCGGCGCTGGTGTTTGCGATCGGCGGAATACTCATTATAAGCAGGAGCTTTTCAAGCCCGATAAGGAAGCTGGCTGCGAGCGTAAAGAAGATGGAGCCGACGGATAAGATCTCGCTGCAAAGGCTCGGTGTAACAGAGATAGACGAGTTTGTTGACAACATTGAGACGCTAAGCCGTGACTCTGTGAGGAGTATGGCGAAAACGGAGTTTTTCGCACGGATGAGCCACGACATGCGCACGCCGATGAATGCGATAATCAATCTTTCGTCGCCGCAGATGCTGGAAAATGCGAGCGATGAGCAGAAAGACGAATACTTCGGGCAGATAAACAATGCGGGTGCATACCTGCTGGGGATAATCAACGAGCTTCTGGACATGAACAAGCTGGAAAGCGGCAGTCTGAAGATAACGTCGGCTGCGCACAAGGCGGACACGCTGTTCGATGCGACTGTGGAGATAATAAAACAGCTTGCAAAGGGCGCTGATGTGCGGTTTACGACGCACATAGACATTCCGGACGGACTTTACATAAGCGTTGACAAGCAGCATCTCAATCAGGTGGTTATGAATCTGTTGGCGAACGCAGTGAAATTCACGCAGGCAAAGGGCACGGTGCATTTTGAGGCGAAGATGACCGAGGTCGGAGACGGCGTTCACGCAGAGCTTGCGGTCAAGGACACGGGCATCGGAATGAGCCGTGAGTTTACCGAAAAGATGTATGAGCCGTTTTCGCAGGAAGAGACGGGCAGGCAGGGCACGGGTCTTGGTTTGCCGATAGCAAAGGGCATCGTTGATGCGATGGGCGGCGAGATGCGCTGTCTGAGCATTGAGGGTGCAGGCACGACGTTCGAGCTGGAGCTTGACTTTGAAAAGGCGGAGCTTGCGCCGCAGCAGGAGTTGGCAGATGTCGGCATACTCAATGGCAGGCGGATACTGCTGTGCGAGGATCACCCGATAAATGCGCAGATCGCAAAGGCTCTGCTTGAAAAGCAGGGAATGGCTGCAGACATTGCTGACAACGGGCGCATCGGCGTTGAGATGTTCAGCCGATCGGCGCAGGGCGAATATGATGCGATACTTATGGACGTGCGCATGCCTGTGATGAACGGACTTGAGGCGACGAGGGCGATAAGGGCGCTGCCGAGGGCAGATGCAAAGAGCGTGCCGATCATTGCGATGACGGCGAATGCGTTTGCGGAGGACGTTGCTGAGGCACTTGATGCAGGCATGGACAAGCACATGGCGAAGCCTGTTGATCCGCAGAGGCTGTATGAGGTTTTGGCGGAAGTGTGCGCGCACACGGCGCCTGTCCGTCGCAAATAGGTTTGAGCAAACAGAGACCTTTGTGTCGCTCCGGGCGTTACTTAGTATAGTATTTGCACCTGTACTTTCAAGGAGACTGAATAAACCCGCAGGTATTATTAAAGTTGATGTCCGAATGGGGATAACCGTCCTGACGGACGCTTGGGGGCGACCGGAAAGCCCCCGAGAAAAACAACTTTCATATTCAAGGCGACCTTTTGCGGTCGCCTTGAAGCAGCCGACGTTACCACAGGGTAAGGGAAAGCCCTCTCTTACAGGGCTTTCCCTCTTCCAAAACAGTCCACAGGACTGTTTTGAAATTCACCCTTTTCCGTGCGCCTGACGGTCGGGAGTTTCGCTGTCTGCGGACAGCGACAAGGGCGCTGCCCTTGACCCGCCAGCCTTTTTTACGAGAAAAGGCTGGGCGAAAAACCTGTTATTATTGGTTTGGGTCTATGATTTTTGTCCGTTGCTGTGCGTTTGATGTGGTTTGTTTACCTGTTAGGTGCAAAAAATCACCTGTTGGTGAAAATCTATTTACAAATCAGACCGTTTGTATTACAATGTCGATAGTGGAGGTGGAGATGTGAAAGTAAGGATAGAGATAGACGACAGCGTCACCGAAGACGAAGTCGTTATCAGATGCCGCAGCTTTGACAGCAACGCCGCCAGGATACAACAAGCCGTGACTGAGCTTACCAAGCAGTCAGACCTGTCGTTTTTCAAAGACAACACCGAATATTACATGCCAATAGAGAGGATACTCTTTTTTGAGACCTCGCCTGCCGGAATTGACGCTCACACAGCAGACGATATATTCACGATAAAGAAAAAGCTTTACGAGCTTGAAGAAGAGCTGCCGAGATATTTTATGAGAGTGTCAAAATCCGCTATACTAAATCTCAATGCGGTTTACTCGGTCGAGAAAAACATCACAGCGTCGAGCCTTGTAAGGTTCATGGGAACGCCCAAGGTGGTATATGTTTCGAGAATATATTATAAAGCGATGAAACAGCGGCTTGATGAAAGAAGAAAACTATGACAGCAAATAGAACAAAACGAAAGGGAGGAAGATAGAATGAAAAAGAAATCGAGTGTTAAATACATTCTTTTCGGACTGTTTTTCATAATCGTCGGTGCGTGCATCATTGGCAAGGCGGCAGGCGTTTTGCCGGAAATCAATGATGTTGCGATGCTCAAGGTGCTGTTGGCACTTTTGCTCGTGCCTGTGTTCGTGGAGGGTTTTGTACATCTGATATTCTCGTGCATTTTCTTCCCGATGGCGATATGGGTGATAATCTTTGACAAACAGCTCGGTCTTGAATGGATGACTCCGTGGCCTGTGCTCGGTGCAGCGCTGTTCCTCAGCCTCGGCTGCTCGCTGCTCGTTCCGAGAAACATCAAGTGGATGAAGCGCCAGTGGAACGGCGACACGCTGATGGACAGATATGAGAATCAGGAGCATTGGACAGAGGAAGATATGCCCGAAAACAGCGATCTGAAGATGAACACACGCTTTGCTGGTTCAAGCAGATACATCAACAGCGAGGATTTCCGCAGCTGTGACATCAACTGCTCGTTCGGCGGAACAAAGGTATACTTTGACAAGGCGGTCATTCAGGGAAGATCGGCAAACATCAGGCTCAAGGCTGAGTTCTCGGGTGTGGAGCTGTATATCCCTAAGGAGTGGACAGTAAAGAACATGCTGCGCTGCAAGATGGGCGGCTTGGAAGAGAAAGGCGAGAAGAACGCCGCAAAAAGCGGAAAGTTCGTAGTGCTTACAGGAGATACGTCATTTTCCGGCGTAACGATATATTACTGCTGATAACAGAATAAAAAAACAAAAGACAGAACAAAAGAGACAAAAACAAAAGGGGACAATCGAATATGTTCAGGGGAAACTCGAAAATGAGAGCCGTCGGCATCATTACGCTTGTTAACTCAGCGGCGGCTATGGGGTATGTAGTTTATCTGTATTGCCATATCGGTGCGCATAGCAGCGAGGCATACTCGGGCTATCTGTATCAGCTTCTGCTGGTATTCGGATTTGAAGTTTACAAGATAATAAGCGGATTTGTCGCATTCAGGAAGGCTGAAGACACTGATGAATCGCTGGCTGTGAAGAACAACGGCATCATAATGACGGGTCTGAGCATTGCGTGGGTATATCTGGCTATCAGAAACCACACGGGCGGACTTGGCGCTGTCGGCGGATCGTTCAGTGAGTTCTTTATGATCGCAACTGCGCTTATCGACCTGCTTTGCTCGCAGCTGCTGATACTTTCGGCATCGGGCAGCGAGAAACAGGACATCAGCGATGAACGGACATCGGACACACAGAATTATATCTGTCCGAAGTTCGTATTAAAAAATTAAACCACAACGGCATTGAATAGGGGGTATAGCTGTGCGGCTGCAACACACCTCCGCAGCGGCACGGTGAAACAAGGCAAAAAGCGTATGTGGGAGAAGCAAAGAAACCGATGGAAACATCGGTTTTTTGCTTTTAGAAGTCAGAGCGCTTGCGCTTATTAGAGGTAAGCTTTTAGATGTAAGAAGCTTGAGCTTGCACATCCTTGATAAATCAAGTTCTTACCTCTTACCTCTAACCTCTCACATCTAAAAGGGATAGTTTTTGCTTTACAAATCCGAGTTTTTGAAGTATAATCATAATAGTGAGAAAAACGACGAATTAATTCTAAGGGGGAGACATTATGTTCAAGGGAAGCAGGGTCCTGCGGTTCGTGGGACTTATGGAGATAGCGAATTCACTTGTTTTGTTTATAGTGACGCTGTTTGTTTATTTTGATTATGTATCATCGCCGTCAAAGTTCTATATTGATATGTTTTATAAAAACTTTGGTGTCATAAGGCTGCTTATTGCGGCGACAGAACTTTACAAGCTGGTCATTGCGGCATACGCAGCGGTAAAGGCGGACAACATCGAGAGCGCAAAGCCGCTGCTCGTGAACTCGATAATCCTTGCGGGCATAAGCGGTGTATGGATGTTCTATCTGGTGAGCAGATACATAGACATCAAGGACAAGATGCCGCTGTTTGTGCCGGAATACAACATGACAAACGAGATAATACTGCTGGTGAGCGTAGGTCTTGACATTGCGCTGACGGTGCTGCTGTTTGCAGGGTGCGTGATGAACAAATCAAAGACGGTGGTCGTCAACAGCTGGGGTGAAGGACGGGGACTTGAAAAGTACAACATCCCGCCGACGCAGGTAAGACCGCAGCAGCCGCAATATCCGCAGTATCCGCAATACCCGCAGCAGCCGCAGTATCAGCCGCAGCAGAACTATGCGCCGCAGCAGGATTACGGTCAGCAGGGGTATTATCAGCAGGACGGATACACAGAGCAATATTACGACGAGAACACATATGCGCAGGACGGGTACTATGACGGTTACACCGAGCAGTACACGCAGGATTATTATGAGCAGCCTGCGCAGAATGAGCAGGGATATTATCCGCAGGAAGATGAAAATGGGGGAGTTTAAATGCCAAAGGGCACAAAGCTGATAAAGAGGTCGGCGATAATAACCAACTACTGCTGCACGTTTGCGGCGGTGGTGTTCTTTTATCTGCTGTTTCATTACATACAGCTGCCTGAGAAAGTCAAGGCGGGTTTCACGGAAAATGCACGGACAAAGTTCGTGGTGCTAATGACGATATGCATGATAATACACATTTACAGGGCGTTTGCGGCAGGTTTTGCACAGCGCAGGGCATATCTGCCCGACAGCCTGGGACGGATACTCGGAATGTGTACGGCGGCGCTGATTCTGAGCGTCATATGGCTGGCGGTCGTGATAATCCAGATGACATCGCAGGGCTGGCTGCTGTCGCTTAGTTATCTTGAGACTATCTTTCTTGTGATGGCGATAGTTGATGTGGTCGGTTTCTCGCTTATCATTTACGGAGCAGTGCAGTGCAGGGCGCAGGGAAACTCGCAGATGGGCATGGCGGCTGCGCCGAAGGGCGTGCAGTCAGATTTGCCGCCGATAAAGCTGCCGAAGAAAAAGTGACCGCAAGCGTTGATAATTTGTTCACAAAGGCTTTACAAAATAGATGAAATGTGATATACTTTGATTGATGATATGTTAAGCAAATGCAAACGGGGGTAGTGGAAAATGCTTAGAGGAACGGGAAAACTGAAGTTCGCAGGCGCTGTACTGCTGGGAAGCTCGCTTTTCATGCTGGCTTATATGCTGTATGCGGCTATAATGATAAGCACGCACAAAAATGCGTTTGACTCGCTGGGTAATTCGGCGGCAGCGGCGATGGTATTTATCGTCGGCTATCATTTGTACAATCTGATAATCAGTATACTGGCGAGAAAGAGAGCGAAAGAGCCAAAGCCCAAGGGCGTGGCAGGAAACACTATCGTTCTGCTGGTGCTGTCGATAATCTGGCTTATGATCGTCGGTCTTGCGTTCGGAAACGGCGGAGCTGTGATGCTGCTGGTCTTTCTTATGCTTGCGATACTCGATCTGGTCATGCTGATACTGATGCTCGTGGGCGTTATTCAGAACAATCCGTCGCCCGGTCCGATGCCGCTGACGCCGTTTAACTATGACAGACTGTGGAACGGTCAGCAGAACGGGTATGGACAGCCCAACCCATACGGTCAGGCAAATCCGTATGCTCAGCCCGGTCAGTTCGGTCAGCCAAGTCCTTACGGTCAGCCGATGCCAAATGCAGAGCAGGGAATGCAGTTCGGCGCACAGAACACGCAGTTTGGCGCTGCGCCCGAGGCACAGGCAGTGCAGGGCGATGCTGCTGCGCAGAACGTGCAGAATGCACAGGGAAGCGAGCAGGAACAGCAGGACGGTGAAAAGCCGAGAAAGGTATACTGCAATCAGGACAGGTTCGTTGACCCGAGAATGACCAGTTACGGACAGTATTTTGTCGGCAACGGCGGATACGGACAGTACGGTCAGTATGGCTACGGCGGACAGGGTATGCCGCAGATGCCTTACAACAACATGCAGGGCGGTCAGCAGCCGATGCAGCCGCAGATGCCGCCTATGCCCCCGATGAACGATACCCGTCTGTGAACGGGTATGAGAAAGAACTCCTAATATGAGGTGATCGTATGTTTCTGAGTGGAAAGATCGTAAAATCAGCAAAAAAAGATATTCTTGCCTGCGTGGTGCTGCTGCTCGGGTGCGTGGCGCATCTGGTCATCTGGTTAGCTGCGGGAAAGGGCGAGATAAAGGGCTTTATGCCGATGCTGTTCGGGCTTGCAGGGATCTATCTTGCAAAGGTCATATTTGCGGTGATCGCCAAGAAGTACGCTTACGAAAACACCAAGATCAGCACCGTAAAGACGTGTGCGGTGATCTTTGTGATAGCGTCGCTGGCGGCGTTCGGGTGCGCTGCGATGATGTTTGTTATGGCGCTGGGAACGATGTTTGATGAATACTCGACTCTGGAGATATTTATCACGTTCGCATCGGTAGTTGCGCTTATCGGGTTCTCGCTGCTTGATCTGGTGGAGATGTTCTCGATAAGAAAGGACAGTGCAGAGGTCGTCAAGAGCGGCTCGCTCGATCCTTGGAAAGAGGTCAACAAAGATAAAAAC